>JAOZOT010000206.1 GCA_029933115.1 Anaerolineae bacterium
CTTGTGTTACTCCTGGACCACGTGTACGAAGCGGATTGGGAACTGCTGAAGCTCCTCGAGGACCAGATCCTGGCCCGGTTGGCCGTCCAGCCCCGTGTGCTCATCGTCATAGCCGGGCGAGGACAAGCGTATCCTTGGAAGACTCCCGAACTGCGTCTGTACACCGAGGAACACCATCTCACACCTTTTGACCAGGGCCTTACACAGGAGCAACTGGAGAAGCAAAGGCCGGATGCGGCTTCCCGGACATCGGAGATACATGCGCTGAGCCACGGTTATCCACTGGCGAACATCCTACTCGCTGCCCGACCGACGGTGGCCCAGGCCATGCAGGAGACGGTAGAGAGCCTGCTGGATAAAGTGCCCTCGGAGGAACGATCCTGGCTCGAAGCCCTCTGTGTCCTGCGCACCTTTGACGAAGAGCACATTCCACGGCTTCTGGCCGCCTATTTTGAAGATGAATCTATCGCAGAGTGGCCTTACAAGGAAATTCGCCGGACACGTGATCGTCTGCTCCGAACGGCTATGGTGCGATGGCAGGAGGAAGCTGGCGGGTGGGCGGTAGACGAAGCCATCCGCCCGGTGTTGGAGAAGTACCTGCAAGAGGCCAAGCCGGTGGTCTGGCGGCGCCTGCACTGTGCGGCCTACCGCTTGTACAAAGATTGGGAACAGCAATATCCGGAGGAGCAGGAACGCTGGCGAGAGGAAGCTGAGTACCACGCCCAATGCCTACGCGAGGCCGGACACGACCCGGACCGGTGCTCGTAGGGCCAGAGAGGAGGAGAGCAAGATGGTCGAACGTTTTGAGTACTTGGGTGCTCGTGCCACCCCCGGCCTGGTCAATCGAGAACCTATCCTGAAAGTAATCAAACAAGCCATTGATGACCGGCCTCGTTCCCACGTCATTTACATCACCGGCCCAGGTGGGATCGGGAAGACTTTTCTCTTGCGTGACGTGCTGCACCGCTGTCGCGAAGGGGGAGAGTGGTCTACGCCTGAGGCGAGGCTCATTGCCGCCGAGGACGTGGTAGACCTGTACCACGCCCACACCCATAGCATGGAGGGCCTGACGCGCGCCATCTGGGAGGTTCTGGGCCCGGCGCAGGCAGACCTGGTGGGTTACGAGCGCAAGATGACCCAATTCGAGTGGGAGAAGTATGACCTAGCGGGGATGCTGCGGGAGTTGTCCAGGCTGCGGGATGAAGTAGCCCGGGCCTTTCTGGATGACCTGAACCGGCTGGCGGGGAACTATCGCCTGGTGCTGGCTCTGGATACGGCCGAGAAGCTGCTCTACGAAACAGACCGGATTCAGAGAGTGCTGGGGCTGGGCGAGGAAGGCATTGCCGTCCTGCCCTGGCTGCTGGGAGAATTCCTGCCCAAGCTGGAGAACGCGGTCATCCTCATCGCCGGCCGCCCCAAGCCAAAACGCCTGCGAGAAGACTTGAGAGAGGCTTTGGGTGACCGCCTGATTGAGTACGAACTGCCCGGCTTCGAGGAAAAGGAGGACGCCATTGACTACTTTGACGCCGTGGCCGAAGCCGTTCGTCAAGCAGGGAAAGACGAGATCGCGGACCGGATCGAGGCCGTCCCGGAAGACACCCGCGAGGTGATCTGGCGCTACACCGGCGGCCAGCCCATCTTGCTCTCCTTGATGATAGATTACTTAGTGGTGGCCAATGAACTGTTGCCGGTGGTGAAGGTCCCCGTCGAAGAAGCCAGAGATAAATCGCCGGACGAATTGAAAGAGATCGAGGAGGAGATTGAAGCCGAGTTGGTACGCCTCTTCCAGAACACCGGCCGTCCGGCCGACGAGGCCATTCGCGCCCTGGCCTGGGCACGTAAGGGCATGGACGCCGAGATGCTGGCCCATGTGGCTGACATGAGCGTAGAGGAAGCCGAACAGACACTGAATGAGTTGTGCGACCTGTCCTTCGTCAAGGTACGTCCCGCCGACGATCGCGTTTTCCTGCACGACGAGATGTACGAGATGCTTGAACGCCACGTGCTGGCCCACCTGCCCAAGAGACGGCGAGACAAGATGTATCAGGACATCCTTGAGTATTATGAGGACAAGATAAGAGAAGCCCGTAAGAAAGTGGCTGAACTGCAGCGCCCGGCGTCTGAGAGACAGGAGCGGGAAGGCGGGCCCATCCCCGCAGGTCAGCTCAGGCCGCCAGCCGACGCCGAGGCCTTGGCCCAAGCCAGTGCCCACCTGTACAACCTGATGGTCGAGGAGGTCTACTATCGCCTGCGGCGCGACCCGGCCGATGGCTTCAGGGCATACTATACATACAGGCAAGAAGCGCTTTGGAGCAACGAAGAAAGTCTGGACATGCAACTGCGCAACGAGATGCTGGAGTATCTGGCCGAGCGAGAGGGCGTAGAGCAGTTCGACGGCCTGAGTCGCAGTGACGTGGAACTTGACGCCGGACTGAGTTGGAGCGATCGGAATCTGAGGCGAGCCCGTTATGACCAGGCACTGTCTATTGCTCTGGGGTTAAGGGAGAAGTGCCCTGATCTGGTGAAAAAAGGAGGGATGCTAGCCAAGGCACAGCTGGATGCCTCGGAAGGTAGAGCCCGCGCTTACTTGGGCAAAGACTTGGACTACGCAGAGACTCTCTTGCGCTCGTCCGTAGATACGTTCCAAGCTTTTGAAGCAGACGAGGACTTCCAGGCCTGGCGTCGCGACGTCTCGCTGGCCGATGCCCTGAACACCCTGGGCTACCTGTACCGCACCCTGGGGCGCTACCGGCAGGCCATACTCGAATACCAGCGCGCTGTACTCGTGTGGCGTTCCTTGATAGAACGAGAACCCTCCGAAACGATGCGCCGTGCTTTGGCAGCTCAGCACGCCAACACCTTGAACAACCTGAGCTGGGCCTTAACCTGGGTGGGGGATTTCCAACGGGCACTCTACACCTGCCGCGATGCCCTGGGGATGCGCCAGCAGTTGGGGCCACAGGCTCCGGTAGCCTTCAGCCAGAACACTATGGGCCTGATTCTGACCAAGAGCAGCCAGCCCATTCCCGCTGCTGCCACCGAGTACTGCAAACGGGCCCTGGGTACCTTCCGTGACTTGCAGCAGCCCCGCGGAGTGGGCCTGGCCCGCATCGCCCTGGCCGAAGCGTACCGTCGGATGAGCACCGGTACCCCAGAGCTCTACACCCCGGAAGAAAGCGCAGAGTACTTGCGCCAGGCGGAAGAACACGCCAAAGAAGCGGTGTACATCTTCACCCACCAGGTGCCGGAGCGCCCCCAGCTGATCCAGGCGCTCATCGAACTGGGCTGCACCTACCGCGACTGGGCCTGGATTCGAGAACAATACGGTGGCCTCGCCCCGGATCGCAAAACCCTGGCGCGTCGGGGGGAGGATACCCTGCGCCGAGCCATCCGCGAGGGGGAAGCAGAAGCAGGACTGCTGCATAAGGTCGTGGATGCCCAGGTGAACCTGGCCTGGCTGTATCACTACATTGGCAAGGACGACAAAGCGGCGCGAGAGCTCGAGAACGTATTGGAGCGTGTGCCGCCAGAGTATCACATCACCCCAAAACGCGGGCTGCCAGAACGCGACCTTGCTCAGGTTTTTCTCTGGGTACAGTTGGGCAAAGTGCAGTTGCTCTACGGCCAGATCGCCATGCGACAGTTCCGGCAAAGCACGAGCCCAGAGCGCCTGGAACATTTAGAGGCCGCAGGCCACCATTACACCCTCTCGCTGGCCTACGATGAGCTCTTTGCTCCCGACTTCCGCGACATGCGCCGGGGCATGGATCGCATTTATGACAATTTGAAGGCTCTTAATGTGAAGGAAGAATTTCCAACGATCCGTCGTGGCGTGGACAAGGCGGCAGAAAAATATAAATTGCCCAAGCCCACGCGCATGCACCGATTCCTGGACGAGTCCTTCGGGCCGCTCACAAGCTAGCAGGAGGCCCTGTGACGCTGCAAATTCGTCCTTTTGTCTCTGATGACCGCTCTGGCCTCGTTCAAGCTATTGACGCCGTGTGTGGCGAGAGCCGCTGGATGTGTACAGTCCGCTTTGAGCCCACCCCAGCTTGGACACATGCTCTGGAGGAACCTCGCTGCCCCTGCCATCTACTCTTGGTGGTAAAGGATGCAGAGCACGTGGTAAGCTGGTGTCGGGCGTTCCCAAGGGTGGGCCGGAGCAACGCCCGAGAAGCGACGCTGGGAATTGGGTTGCTGCCGCCGTATCGGGACCGGGGCATTGGCATAGTTCTGGTTCGCCGATCGCTGAACTGGGCCCAAAACGTCGGCTATCAGTGCGTCAGGCTCACTACCCATCCTGACAACGCCAGGGCTATCCACGTCTTCACTTGTTGTGGTTTTGCCTCTACCCAGCGCATCGCCGAGGACGTGCTGGAAATGAGCTGTTACTTGGCGGGTCTCTCCACCGCGTAAGGAGAAAGCGATCGTGAAAGCCAGTTCCCTCCCTGAACAGCGACCTGTTGTTCTCTATAACCCGGCAGTGCATCAAGCTGAACAGGACTGCGCCTGTGGAACCGAGGGCCTTATTCCGGTGACGTTGTATTCTCCGGTTCGCGGGCAAACCGAAACCGACTGCGCCTGCCCCGAGACCGGTTTTATGCCCACCCCCGTGCGATTTACGGACTTGACGCTCTGGCAGCGCTCTCCTCACCTCTATCGCACGTCGTTGCCGGAGGCTCACGAAATGGTCTTCAACGCCGCCAGGCCCGCCGGTATCGCAGTGCTCAACCGGCCCGCCCGCCGCGTCCTGGACGGCTTTGCGACTCCAATGACTCTCTCCCAGATTGCCCAAAGCCTGCATGACCTGAAGCCGGCGGACATTCACCGCAGCGTGCAGCATTTCATCTCTCTAAATCTGATCCGGCCTGTAGCGGATAGATACCGGCCCTCCATCCCACTCCCCGCCCGCAAGCCGGTCACCCTCACCGCCTGGCTCCACCTCACCAACGACTGCAATCTGTGCTGTACTTATTGTTATTTGCACAAAACCGGCGAAGCAATGGACGAGGCTACCGGCAAAGCCGCCGTAGAAGCCGTCTTTCGCTCCGCCCTGGCCCATGGCTTCCAAGCCGTCAAACTCAAGTATGCCGGCGGTGAACCGACTTTGAACTTTCGTCTCGTCCGCACACTGCACACTCAGGCCCAGACCTTGGCTGCGACCACCGGCTTGCGCCTGTCCGAGGTTCTCTTGAGCAACGGGGTGGCTCTCACTCTCCCCATGCTGAGTTTTATCCAAGACGCAGGCATACGTTTGTCCATCTCGTTGGATGGCTTGGGTGCGGTTCACGACGCGCAGCGGGCTTTTGCCGATGGGCGTGGCACTTTTGCACTGGTCGAGCAAAACATTGACCGCGCTCTGGCTCACGATGTGCGTCCCTATTTGTCCATCACCGTCACCGCTCGCAACGTCCACGTGCTGGCCGAGGTGGTGACTTTTGCCTTGGACCGTGAGCTCCTGTTCAACCTGAATTTTTACCGCCCCCGCGCCTCAAAGGGCGTCCAGGACGATCTCGGCGTGAAAGATGAGAGCTTGATAGTCGGGTTGCGCCGCGCCTTCGCCGTGATCGAGTCCCGACTTCCCTCCTACTCCCTCATCGGCGCGCTGGTAGACCGGGCTAACTTCGGCACACCACACTCTCGCGCCTGTGGAGCCGGCCACAGTTACCTGGTGATCGATACCCAAGGGCGGGTAGCCCCTTGTCAGATGGAAATTGAACGCCCTGTAACCACCATCTTTGCCGAGGACCCCCTGGCAGCGATCCGTCAACAAGACGAGGGGTTCCGAAACATCGCTGTGGAAGAGAAAGCAGATTGCCGGGGGTGCCTCTGGCGCTATTGGTGTGCCGGTGGGTGTCCCCTGCTGACCTATAGAGCCACGGGGCGTTGCGAAGCCCCATCGCCCTACTGCCGGGTCTATCGGGCACTTTACCCCGATGTCGTACGCCTGGAAGGTTTACGCTTGCTGAAATGGCACTGAACGCTCACCACCGCTACACTCCAAGGCAGGGAGAGACTGACTCTCCCCGCCTTTTATGGTGAGGCCGTCGTGATGTTAATGAAAGCCTCCGGCGAGACGCGCGGGTAAAAAGATTAAGGAGGATCCAAGTTACCTGCACAGCAAGTGTAAGAACCCAACCGGCCCTTTCGTGGTAAAATGTACTTGGATACCGGCTCTCCGAAAGAGGTAAGAGCAGCCGCGGCATCTTCAACGAACTGAGCCCGGAGCTGTGTTGATTACACCCTGTACGGCCGCTGCTATGATAATCGTCTGTGTCGGCGTTGCCGTTGACACGGCTCTGCCGGGGCTCCCGGTATCTACAGTACCTGAGGATTGTTGGCGTACCCTAACCGACGGATTTCGAACCCATCCGATGTATAATAAAGTGAGCAGCAATCTCGG
>JAOZOT010000728.1 GCA_029933115.1 Anaerolineae bacterium
GGCGCTGGCCTCCGTCCCGGCCCAGGCCACCTCGTTGATGACCACGTCCAGGGGATTGGCCGCGATTTGATATGGTAGGGGGGTGGGGGCCGGCATCCTGGTTGGTTTGACGGTAGGCGTTTCGGCTTTCGGAGGGGTGAGGCCATCACTGGAGCTAAGGGTGGACTCAGCAGCAGGCACATTGGCTGGCGTAAGGGTAACGGTGATAGGAGCCGCTGGGCTGAGGGCGGGCGTTTCAAGTGGCCCAAGAGTGGCGCTGGGCGTCTCTGTAACAGAAGGGGATGAGGTGGTGGGTGCAGTTATGAGGATGGCCGTTGCCGGTAGGGTGACCGGTGCTTTGGTTGCGGTGTGAGTTAGAGCTTCGGTCGCTGTGGGCGGGGGCAGCGAAGTGGAGCCAGGTATGGGAGCTGAGGTAAGCGTCTCGATCAGGGCAAAGGTGGAATCAGAAGGAGTCGGGGTTGGTTGGGCTGCCCAGGTGACGGTGTGTTCCGGGAGAATTTCGATGACGAGCAGCAACAGCGAGGCCACCAACCCGCAAAGGAGCAATGGCCTGGCTCTCATGCTCTCTCCTTAACCGCCTACAAAACGTCCCGCCGAAGCCCTGTGCGCTTACCTGCAGACTCGGATTGCAAATTTATCCCGAGCCTTTCGGCTGCGCTCAGGACGGGCTCTGTGGAGGGCCAGCAGGAGCACCTGTGATCTGCTGAGTGTCCTCAATCAGATCGTGGGTATTGCAACAATATATATTGTATCACAAGTTGCCATCTTCTGCAACTTTCAGTCTCAGCAAGGTATGTCCCAAAAGTGTTGGAGCATACCATCCTCCCGCAGGTTGCGGACCCTGCGCGAGGGTCACTGCCCACAGAGTGACATAAGAGCAGGGAAACGACTTAAGAGCGTGTCTGAAAATTCGGGGGGACGGCGCTCGTAGTAACGACTTCAGGTAACTACCCGGGCATGGTTGATTTCAAGCCCCCTGCGAAGCGGGGGGTCGGTGATAGCCGGCCCACGCTTCTACTCGCACCCGGTAACCCGGCATAGCTGTGATCTCACCCCCGCCTGCGACGGGGGCTGGGAGCGGCCACTGCCCACCGAGACCCCGGTTTGCGCGGCCCGCGTACCTGCTGCGGCGAAGCCGCAGGTCGGGTGGAAGTGGTGTTAGCCGGCCCGTTGACCCACTGCGCCCGCCCCTTCGGGTGTTCGAGCCTGTGTGATTGAGCCATTTGTGGCAAGTATCGCTTTCATCCCAATGGCGAAGGTGGGCAAACTTGCGCAGAGGGGAGGGGGGCGGGCATTGGTGTAAAGTGAGGGCCGTTGTCGTCCGAGGATTCTGCGGACATTCCTGAAGCAAGTTTGCCGACCGGCGCAGAGGGGGGTGAAGGCGGTGCGGCGGCTCCAAAGCGGCGTTAGCCGCGCTGCTGCCGAAAGAGAAGCAAATGGACAACGATAAATCATGCAGCCAGGGCCGCGCGCATTGTAAGGTGCACGTTCTTCGGGAGTGGGCCGGCATCGCGGTAGGACTGCCGGTTACCCGACAGCCCCCGCACAGATCCCGGCGTGCGGTTTTCCCGCACCGGGCTCTTCAGAGATACTCGCTTCGCCCCACCTCCACGTGCAGGTTGCA
>JAOZOT010000729.1 GCA_029933115.1 Anaerolineae bacterium
TGAGGCTGTATTGGCAGGCCAGGAAGCCGGTCGGCGAGGACTATACCGTTTTCGTGCACCTGCTGGGTGAGGACGGCCAACTGTGGGGCCAGCACGATGGCCAACCCGAGGGAGGCTTCTATCCGACCTCCTTCTGGGATGAGGGTGAGGTGATAGTGGACGAGCATGAAATCGTTCTCAGGCCGGACACGCCCCCGGGCGAATACCGGCTAGTCACGGGGCTGTATCGGCCGGCCACCGGTGAGCGGTTGGTTGTGGACGCGGGTGATCGGGATATGGGTGATGGTCGTCTTCTGCTGGGCACTGTGCAGGTGTCAAACCCCTGAGGGGCTAGTGGCTTCAGGACTTACAGGAGTCAGGCAGCAGTCCTTGACTTTACCCACATCGTGAGGATAGCGCCGAGAAGCCCCCGGTGTAGCCGGGGGAGCCGTCACAACTGACCCAGGGGAGCTTTCTCCTGGGCCGGCTGTGACTTACCCCCACCTCGCAGTGGGGGCTTCAGGGCTTGTGGGTAAAGTCAATGCAGCACTCAGGTTGTCAAATCGCGTGATGTGTGATAGACTAAATTGATGGAGAATAGGAGGTAGATAGAGAGTGAGTGGACAGGTTAAAGTAGCAGTGGTGGGCTGTGGCTATTGGGGGCCCAATCTGGTGCGCAATTTCCACCAATTGCCCACCGCCGAATTGGTTTCCTGCTGTGACATAGACCCGCAAAAATTGGACAAGATCAAAGCTCTTTACCCCACCGCGAGAACGACGGTGAGCTATGCCGACGTTTTGGCCGATGGGGAGATTGAAGCAGTGGCCCTGGCTACCCCTGCTCGCACTCACCACGAGCTTGCCAGAGACGCATTGCTGGCCGACAAGCACGTCTTCGTGGAAAAGCCCCTGGCTATGAGCAGCGAGGAGGCCGAGGAGTTGATTGCCCTGGCCCAGAAGCGAAACCGAACGCTGATGGTCGGTCACGTGTTCGAGTATAATCCCGCCGTGTTGAAGATCAAGGAACTCATTGAGGGAGAGCAAATCGGCCAAGTCTACTACGTTTACTCCAATCGGGTCAACCTGGGCCGGGTACAGAGCGACATCAACGCTCTGTGGAGCATCGCTCCCCATGATATTTCCATCCTCATTTACCTCCTGGGCACCATGCCTCTCTCTGTCAGCGCCATTGGAGCGACCTATTTGAACAGCAAGGTCGAGGACGTGGTTTTTGTGACCATGACCTTCCCTGCTGGTGTGTTGGGCCACGTGCAGGCCAGTTGGCTGGACCCCAGCAAAGTCCGGCGGATGACTATCGTCGGCAGCGAGAAGATGATCATCTATGATGACATAGCCGACGAAGGCAAAATCAAGATTTACGACAAAGGGGTCTACCGCAAGGGGAAAGAAGACATTTACGGTGAATTTCAGTACAAAGTTCATTCGGGCGACATCTACATCCCCAAGATCGAAATGACGGAGCCCTTGCGCAACGAGTGTGCCCATTTTATCGAATGTGTGCGCACGGGGGCACGCCCTCGCACCGATGGAGAGAACGGCTTGCGGGTCGTCAGAGTGCTGGAGGCGGCTCAAGCTTCGCTGGATCGCGGTGGGGTGTCGGTGGAACTCTAAAAAGCGA
>JAOZOT010000207.1 GCA_029933115.1 Anaerolineae bacterium
GGCGGTCGCCCCACGTAGGGGCGCACCCCGGCGGTCGCCCCGTGGCAGGGGCGCAAGACCGGCTCCGGTCATCGAGTAGATATGTCGAAGGGCACCGTCGGGCGGCAGGACAATTGTCGAACACTCTCACCTTTACAAAAGCGAGGCAGAGACAAGCGAATGAAGAGACTATGGGCTCCCTGGCGTATGAAGTACATCCTCAGCAACAAGACGAAGGGCTGCATCCTCTGCGATAAAGTCGCCGAGAATGACGACAAGAAGAATCACATCCTCTACCGTGGTCGCACCTGCTACGTCATGCTTAACCTCTACCCCTACAACAACGGCCACCTTATGGTAGTCCCTTACCAACACGTGCCCAGTCTGGAGATGCTGGAAGAAGAGACCATGACCGAGATGATGCTCCTGGTCAGCAAGTGTCTCGTCGCTCTACGCCAGTGCATGAACCCCCAGGGCTTCAATCTGGGGGCGAACATCGGCAAGGCGGCCGGAGCCGGCGTCTACGACCACATCCACATTCATATTGTACCTCGCTGGGAAGGCGACACCAACTTTATGCCCATCTTTGCCGAGACGCGCGTTATCCCCGAACTACTAGATGCTACTTACGACAAGTTGAAAGCGCACCTGTGCACCGGACCGGCGGATCTAGCTTGAAAGAGAAAGCATCTATCGCTGAACACAGAAAAGAGTGGGAACAAACCACTTTACAAAAGACCTTGGCCCGCTTCCCTGAACGCCGCCAAAGCTTTGAGACCGCCTCTGGCATCACAGTGGAGCGGGTTTACACACCCGATGACGTGAGAACGGATTACGTCCGCGACCTGGCCTTCCCCGGCCAGTACCCTTTCACCCGGGGCGTGCAGCCGACCATGTATCGGGGCCGGTTGTGGACCATGCGCCAGTACGCCGGCTACGCCACAGCCGAGGAGTCCAATCGGCGCTACAAGTATCTGCTGGAGCAGGGCCAGACGGGCCTGTCAGTGGCTTTCGACCTGCCTACTCAAATCGGCTATGATTCCGACCACGAACTGGCCGAGGGTGAGGTGGGCAAGGTAGGAGTGGCCATATCATCTCTGGAGGACATGGAAACCCTGTTCGAGGGCATCCCTCTGGACAAGGTCTCCACCTCTATGACTATCAACGCTCCGGCGGCAGTCCTGCTGGCCATGTACATCGCCGTAGCCAAGAAGCAGGGCGTGGAGGTGGCCAGGCTCAGAGGCACCATCCAGAATGACATCCTCAAAGAATACGTGGCTCGCGGGACCTACATCTTTCCCCCCAAACCCTCCATGCGCTTGATCACCGATACCTTCCGCTACTGCAAAGACAACCTGCCCCGCTGGAACACTATCAGCATCTCCGGCTACCACATCCGCGAGGCCGGCTCCACTGCTGTCCAAGAGGTAGCCTTCACTCTGGCCAATGCCATCGCCTATGTGCAGGCCGCTATTGATGTGGGACTGGATGTGGACGATTTCGCCCCGCGCCTTTCCTTCTTCTTTGGAGCGCACAATAATCTCTTCGAAGAAGCAGCCAAGTTCAGGGCAGCGCGGCGACTGTGGGCGCGCATCATGAAGAACCGCTTCGGGGCGCAGAACCCCCGCTCCTGGATGATGCGCTTCCACACCCAGACGGCGGGGTGCACCCTTACTGCTCAACAGCCGGACAACAACGTGGTGCGGGTGACGTTACAGGCGCTGGCCGCTGTGCTGGGTGGCACCCAGTCACTGCACACCAACTCCCGTGACGAAGCCCTCTCGCTACCCACGGAGGACTCGGTGCGCATCGCCCTGCGCACTCAGCAGATCATCGCCTACGAGAGCGGGGTGGCCGACACCATTGACCCTCTGGCCGGGAGCTACTTCGTCGAGCACCTGACGGACGAGATCGAAAGACGGGCTCAGGAATACATCGAGAGGATTGACGCTATGGGAGGGGCTCTGGCTGCCATCGAGAGCGGTTACATCCAGAGGGAGATTCAGGAAAGTGCCTACCGCTACCAACAGGCTGTGGACCGGAAAGAGCAGATTGTGGTAGGAGTCAACGAATTCACCGTCGCGGAGACCACTCCCCTGCGGCTTTTGAAAGTTGACCCGGCCGTGCGCGAGCGGCAGATGGCTCGATTGGCCGCCCTCAAGCAGCGGCGCAACAACGAAAAAGTGCAAAGCCTCCTCAGGCAACTGGAGCAAGCAGCCGAGGGAGATGAGAACCTGTTGCCCGTTATTCTGGAGTGCGTGGAATCCTACGCTACATTGGGAGAGATTTGCGGAGTGCTGCGCCGCGTCTTTGGTGAATACAAGCCCACCGTGATCCTTTAGCCAAGTCCGTTCACCACCCGACCTGCTCACCCTCCCGCAGGTTGCGAACCCTGCGGGAGGGTCACTTTCCCCTCCCCCGCGTTTTCAACAGGGCAACCTGCCTCACCACGCTTAAATACAGAACTGCCGGAGATGGAGACGTGATCAAGAGAATTGACCACATTGGCGTCGTCGTCAACGACATCGAGGAAGCGTTAAAAGTCTACCAGCAAGCTCTGGGGCTCACCCTGGCCAAAGTCCAGGAGAGGCCCGACCAGGCAGTGACCATCGCTTTCCTGCCTACCGGGGAGAGCGAGATCGAATTGGTACAGCCTGTCACCAACGACAGCGGCGTGGCCAAGTTCTTGCAGAAGCGGGGAGAAGGCATCCACCACATCTGTCTGGAGGTTGACGACATCGAAAAAACGTTGGCCGAATTGCAGAGCAAGGGCTTGCAACTGATTGATGAGACGCCGCGCACAGGCCCCGAAGGGGAGCGATTTGCCTTCATCCACCCCAAAAGCGCCCACGGGGTGCTGATAGAACTGTACGAATATCCCAAATAGCCAATAATACCTATTGACGGGATACGATTTGTATGCTAAACTGAGTATAAGGGGCGATCCCCCAACCCATAAGGAGCGAGCTAAATGCCCCTGAAAAACGGTTTGATTCAGGTTTACACCGGTCCGGGCAAGGGCAAAACTACGGCTGCCCTGGGCTTAGCTCTGCGAGCAGCCGGCCAGGACATGAAAGTCTACATCATTCAATTCATGAAAGGCTGGCCCCACTACGGCGAGCTAATCAGCGTGGAGAAGCTGCCCAATATCACCTTGCGCCAGTTCGGACGGCCGGAGTTCGTAAACAAGGATAACCCTGACCCTGAGGACGTGGAACAGGCTCACCAAGCCTTGAACCACGCCCGCCAGATTCTAACCAGCGGCGATTACGATATGGTCATCTTGGACGAGATCAACGTCGCTCTGGACTACAACCTGATCGAGTTGAACCAAGTCCTGGCCCTCATGGACAGCAAGCCGGAGAAGGTCGAGTTGATCCTCACCGGTCGTGGAGCCCACCCTGAAATCGTCAAGAGAGCAGACTTGGTGACCGAGATGCTGGACATCAAACACCCCTTTGACAAAGGTGTCGGGGGGCGAAGAGGGATCGAGTATTGAGTCGGGGTTGATCAAGACACAAAGGAAGACGCAATGGTTGTCAATGCCAGCCCAGGGGTGCTCCTGGCGACGTTGGTTTTGCTCATTGTCATCATCCTGGTGATCCTGATATGGCTGATAAATTACATAGCCGGCCCCAGGACCAAGAAAAAGAGCGAAGGGAAGCGGCCCAACGCCCGGCTCGCGTTGGAATCCGCACAGGAATCCTCGGAGCCCTCGCCGACCGCTGAGGACGTCAAGGAAAGGAGGTCCCTGCCTATGGGGGAAAAAGAGATAATGCGCGTCCTGCGCGACGAGGATACAGGGGCCATCATCATTGAAGTGGAAGGCAACAAATACAGGCGCTTGACGGAGATACGGGATGGCAGGATAGGCAACCAGGTTCTAGAGGCCATAGCCGACCTGGTCAAGTTCACAGGCGGCATCGTCAAAGGGCAATGGGCTGCTGCTTCCGTTACCCCTGTGGTTCCCACCAGAGAAAGGCCCCCATCGGCTGTGGAGCCGGCAGGCTTTCCCCAGGCTGTGACTGCGGAACCGCCCGCCAGTGAGGCAGAAGAAGCCTTCCTGCGCCGTTTGCGAGAGGGTGACCTCCAGGTTGGCATAACCCAGTCGAGGGAAAGGCCGCCGGGCATAATGGGTTTCATCCGACGGCGGAAACCGGCGGTTGCTGAGGACATAGGGGCCGGCAGCACCTTCGTTGACGAAATTGAAGAGATATTGCAACGGATGATCAGCACCGCTCCAACACCTCCAAACCAGGAGGTACACGTCGGCACCGGTCCCGACGGGAGTTTGCAGATTCAAGTCGGTATGCAATACTTCTCCAGCGCAGACGAAGTACCCGATCCCGCCATACGCAATCTCATCAAAGCTGCGGTCAAGGAGTGGGAGAGGAGCTAGAGCGAGCCGCATCCAAAGGCAATGAAAGCCGCCCGATTCCACGATGGAGGCACAGAACGGGCGGCTTTTTTATTGGCGCACGAGTTTCAGGAAATGCGTCAACCGCTTCAAGTACCAGATTGGGGTCACAATCCCCCTGGGCTCTCTGGCTCTACCTTGAATTTTCCGTTCACCTCTCGCAGATAGCCCATTGGCACCTGCGACTCGTGATCGAAAATGAGCAGCGCCTCGTTCTCCAGGGCCCACTGCCGGATGCGCCGCTTGGTCTCAATAGTCTCCAGAGGCTCCACATCATAGGCCGGCACCCAGGCCAGCCGCTCTATCATGACGGCCAAAGGCGACAGATCACCCAGGTAGATGGCCACCTTGCCCTCCGATTCGATGATCACGCTCTGATGAGCGCGGGTGTGGCCCCGGGTGATGACGCAGCGCACCTCAGAGGTAACGCGGGTATCGCCGTAGAGCAGGCGCACCTGACCGTTTTCCTCCAGAGGAACAAAGTTGTGGGCGAAATAGGTGCCTCTGGTGCGCTCGTTGGGGTAACTGGCGTCGGCCCACTCCAGCCGTTGAATCCAATACTCGGCACGCGGGAAGGTGGGCACAGGCTGGCCGTCGCGCAGAAAAGTGTTGCCCCCGCAGTGGTCCCGGTGGAGGTGAGTGTTGATGACGACGTCAATGTCCTCCGGGGCCAGGCCCAGGCGCTCCAGGCTGCCGATCAGGCGCCTCTCGCCCACCAGGTTCATGTGCTGCCGCTCCTTGGCCGAGAGCTTGTCGCCGTGGCCTGTGTCCACCAGAATCCTCTTGCCCTCAGACTCTATCAACAGACAATTCAGGCTCATGGGGATACGGTTGAGCTCATCGGGCTGGATGATCTTCTCCCAGAGGACTTTGGGCACCAGCCCGAAGGGTCCGCCACCATCGGACCAGGTGACGCCGTCGCTGACAATGTGCAGGTTTACGTTACCGAGACGCAATCCACCCTCCTGAACTATTTGCAGATACATACTGGAGTCTGGCGAATTTTGAATACCACCATATCTTGCAAACAAGCTGCATATAACCCCAAGATGTAGTGGTTCGTAGTGGCGACTTCAGTCGCTTTTCGCTATTCTGAACGGCTAAAGCCGTCACTACGAGCAAAAACGCCAGTGTCCAGTACATAGATAAACAACGGGGAAAAACTGCGTTTCATCCATGTTAATCTGCGTCCAAAATCATGCCTCTTTGGAAGCGATACGCCGCTCACTACGAACAGTGTCTACGATCTACTGAGTTTCAATCTCCGGCAACCCCAGGCCCCGCCAGGTCTTTTCCGTGAGTCGCTCGGCGACCGCCTGGTCCAGAGCCCGGCTGTAGAAAGCGGCATAGAGTTGCTGGCGCAGCTCACGCAGGTAGACCTCATAGGCGGCAACAGTTTTGTAAATGTGGATAGGCTCCTGCGGCACCTGGACGATGAATTGGCCGGCCATCTGGGTGTAGAGGACGAATTTGGCTTCTGGTTTGGTGCCTTCAAAGATAATGGCCCCTTCAGAAATGCTCAGAGCGACCTTGCCGAAGTGAGGCAGTCCCATTTGCAGTGGCTCCTGGGGCAGGGCAAAGGTTCTGAAGGAGCCCTGGCGCGCGTCTTTGGGCAGAAAGGCATCGGGGAAGCGTTTGGGACCTTTGGGCAGGACTTCGGCCAGGACTTGCTGTTCCAGGCTGGCCACATCTCGTCTCACTCGCTCTTTCTTGCGCCGGTTGCGCATCCGGCCCAACTCGATGCGCTCCCGCACCAGAGTGGTCAGCCCCTCGTAGATGCGGGGCAAGCATTCGTCCGGGTCGAGGCCCAACGCTTCCAACACGGCCCGGTCGAGGGCCTGCCGGTCGGGGCGGGTGACTTCGCTGAAAACGGAGCCAATGGGCCGCTCCAGCAACGGCTCAAAGGCGGCCAGGATACGCTCCCGCTGCTCTCCGCTGAACCGGCGTACGTCGGGCACGAGCAGGTAGTCGC
>JAOZOT010000208.1 GCA_029933115.1 Anaerolineae bacterium
CCTTCCTGGCCTTGGGACTGTTGAACGCCGTGTTTTTCCTGTCGCTATCGCGCCCGCATTTTGTCCTGCGCGCTATTGGTATGGGCTTTGTGGCCAATGTGTTAGTCGGCTTTATCCTCAGCCGCACTGTGATCTATTATTACAGCGTCTTCGGCTTGGTGGTGGGTGCCTTCGTCTTCGGGATGCTATCTACCTGGTATGCCTGGCGGGTCATGAATGAGCTAGATTACTACTATTATTCCGCCTATTGATGTGTTAGGACCTACCGCTCGCTCCGCTCGCGCTCGGTCCTAATGGGCAGCGGCTCATAGCATTGTCGGGGTCTATTCAGCAAATGGCGCTATCAGGGAGTGTCCATTGATGAGTACCGAAGGCAAACTGGCAATCTCTTCAAGAGTTGGGGTAGATGTAGCCCCTGGCTCAGACCAGTCTATCGTTGAAATCAATCAGGCTTTTGCAGATCTGTACGAGGAGCGAAGACAAAGAGTAATTAGGTTGTTCCGGCAGCTACCATCATTGGTGGAGGTTGTAGACAAGCTCGTACAAGGCAGAAGCTACCAAGCAGTTGTCCCGCCCGAAGTCTTCAAGCGCTTAAAGGCAGGCACAGCAACGTGGGATCAGACTACAGAGGGATTCTTGGGAGCCATTATTCGTGACAGCGAAAGTGGGCAAATAATCTGCCACGTGAGACTTAAAGAACTCTCTCCTGATTTGCTATCTTCCATCAACCAACTGGCTGTTCAGCGCACCCTTGCCGAAATCGTTCAGAGGCTGGAGGTCATTGATCAGAAAATCACCACTGTTCTGGAAGGGCAACGCAACGACCGTTTAGCGATAGTTGAAAGTGGGATACACCTGTACCAGCAAGCTATCGCAGCTACGAATCTTGCCAACCGCCGCCAGTTGCTCATAAGTGCGATTGACAAGCTCAATGAGGGCCGTCAGCGATTAGTGCGGTCCTTAGAAACTGATATTCAGTTCGTTGATAATATGCCTCGTGGTTTTTGGCAAATGGTTTTGCACTCACCTTTCCAAGATATCTCAAAGGAGGTTGAGCGTAAGGCGAGGCCTGTGGTAGATGCATTTCAAGCGGTTCTCAGAGCTTCTTATGCTCTTGCCTTAGCTTATGAAGCGTTGGGTGAACCGAAGTCGCTTCAAGCTTCTCTCCGACCATTGAGGGAGATCCTTTTGAGAGTTGGGACAAAAGGGGAGGAAATCGCCCGCTGGCTTCCTTACAACGCTTCCGCTCCGCCAGAGGAACTATGGCATAGGAGCATGTTACAGCTTGCAGATGGCATTGCACATACAGATAGAGAGCTAGAGCAACTTGATTCGAAGACAATTGAGATCGTCTTTGATGGCGATGAAATGAGAGGTGGCGAAAATGCCCGATAGAACCTGCAAGAGCTGTGGTAGACCGCTGAAAGAAGAAGATGACGAGTATTGCCCGCACTGTACAGCCAAGCGTGCAGGAAGATTTAGGAAGGTTACAGGGGGGGCGGGCGCGGCAGTTCTAGCAATTATTGGCATACTCATCAAGATACTGACTGGCCGTCGTCGGGAGACTTGAACTCTGCCATTGACTTGATGGAAATACTTGCCAATGAACCGCCGCCCAACAAATCGCTGAAGCCGACCCGCTGATCGAGGATTTTATTGTCGCTTGTCTTGATTTTGAAGCGTTTCGGTTCATGGGTGGTGACATTGCGCAACCCGCGTGCGGCTTATGCACCATCCGTTATACGGACGCTTCGCCGCGCCGTTAGGCCACCGTTGTACCAGTTCCGCGAGCACGACATGAGTGATGACATATCTACTGACAGGTGGGAGATGAGAAGATGAGCAAAGTGCTACAACTAACGGCTGTGATTGAGCGTGAAGGGGACGGCTACGTAGCTACGTGTCAAGAGCTAGGCATTGTCAGTCAGGGTAGAACGGTCGAAGATGCCCGGCTGAATCTGGTTGAAGCCGTTGAGGGGTTTTTTGAAGTGGCGTCACCTTCAGAAATTCAGCGCAGGTTGAAGAAGAAAGAAACCTACGTCATGCCCATTATGCCGACCGTGCCTACCATCTCCGTCAAGCAAGTTGTGCCAGACTATAACGAATTGAAGATGGGTACATTGTCAGGGATCATCAAGCAGTCTGGCTTGTCTCGTTCGCTGTTTGAAGCGGGATGATTGTTTGGCTGGCGAAGTTCGACTTGCGGATCGACCTGCAAGTCGAACTTCACTCCGTGTTTCCGAAAGGGGCTGCAATGGTATCTGGTTACGTCCTCAGTTTGTTGGTTGCGGCGGCCAAAACGGTGATCTGGTTCTGGGTCATCTTCATTGTATTGCCTCGCCAGATTTTCCCCGCCCCGCGTCAGGGAGAGAGCCGGTTGTGGGCCGATGTGGTACGTATGGGTTTCTGGACCATCATCATCGTCCACGTCCTGGTTCTCATCGGCGTCTATGACCTCTTTTCCCTGATGGCCAGCTATGCCTTGCTTTATCTTCTCCTTTTGCTGTTGCGTCCCCAGGGCTTGCCTCTCACCGATGTGGAGCGTCTGTTCACCCGATTTGTGGTCTTTGGCCTGGACGCGCTGGAGCGACGGGTGAGCTATGGGGAGCTGGCGCGGCGGCGATGGGACGGCTTCAAAGCCTGGGTTGGACGGCAGGTGCCCAGCCGTGAACAGATTCTGTGGGGGCTGACTCTGCTCTGGGTGTTGCTGGTCAGCGTCTATCTGCGTCTGTATGAGGCCCTGACTCACGCTGCCCTTACGCCGGTCTTTTATTCCCACCTGAAATGGCTCAAGGCCCTGACCCGCAAGGAACTGTATGTGGACGGCATCTACCCCTACGGCGCTTTTACTTTGCTCAGTGCCCTGCAACAGTTCACCTTCCTGGATGAGGGGGTGCTATTGCGGGTGGCTCAAGGGCTGGTTGGCGGACTGACGGTGGCGGCCGTATACTTTGCCCTGCGCCGCTTCTCTGGCCGGCGCGATGCGGCTCTGTTAGGAGCCTCGCTGTACGGGATTTTCGCCTTTGGCCAGATTCTACCCGGCTTGCCTCTCTATCCCAACGAGGCGCTGCCGCTGGAGATGGCTTTAGCCTTCCTGCTGCCCACCTGGGTCTTTCTGGCCCGCTACCTGGCCGAGCGGAAACCCGTGTGGCTGACTTTGGCTTTCCAGGGGACAGCGACGGTGTTCCTGATCCATCCTTTCGTCGGAGTGGTGGCTCTGGTGGGGTGGGTGCTGGCCATGCTGGCCGCCCTCATCTATGCCCGGTGGCGGGCCCAGGGTACGCCACAAATGGCCCTGGCTGCGGCCGGTGCAGTCATCTGCGGCAACATCTTCTACCTCGTCGGTCAGTTGGGAGGCAAGGAATGGGTCAAAGGCTCGCCGGCGCTGACCACTCAGATATGGGGACGCTGGTTCGAGGAGGCGGCCAAACTGCCTCACGCCCTGGTGCCAGAAACGTTGTTGTTCTTCGTAGCTTTGGTTGTCACTCCGCTCCTCTTCTTCCCCAGCAGCGACGACGATGCACCAGAGCCACGACCCTTCGGTGAGATCAGGGCAAGGTACAGCACTCGTGCCGGACGTGTCACGCTGGCGTTGGTTTTGATCGTCGCTGCTTTCTTGTTCGAGGCCAGGCGCCTGGGATGGGCCGAGTTGTTCTCCCGTCGGCTGATGGCGGCAGTGACCTCTCTGTTAGCCTGTGCCGTTTTGGGGCTGGCCTATGGTATGATTGCCTCGTGGGTAGCTGCCCTGGGGCGACGCCTCGTGAGATTGCGGACTGCGGATTCCCAATCCACAGCCCGTGGTTATAGATCCGAAATCGGAAGCCTGGGGGTGACCATTGTCATTTTAGCTGCCCTGTTGATCGCCGGCCCGCGCTTGGTGGTCAAAGGTGCCTCCAAGGGGGAGTACGATGCCGTGGCTCTCAAAATCTACGACATCAAACAAGAGCACGTGGCCTACACCTGGACGATAGTGGGCACACCTGAGGTGTTGCCTCACATCCTGGGCCGGGGCTGGTATCTGAACGCCGACTATTTCCTGCAAACCTATTCGCCAGAAACGTACCGCTATGATCCCAAGCGGCCTGAACTCAGCGTGCCCACAGAGCACGTATACATCGTGGTCGAAAAGAACGTGTACGCTGCCCCCTCCACGGCCAAAGAGTTGCTCAAGCGGGCGACGACGGAGCAGGCTCTGTGGGATTGGTGTCGCACTTATGAGCGATGGAACGACAACATAAGTATCTACTACGAGGACAAAGATGTGGTCATATATCACATTCATCACCCGTTGCTACCGGCCGAGCCCGGCGTCGTGCCTGGCGTGAAGGAGCGAGGGTATGAATAGAAGCATGGATGGAGATAGACCGGTGAAAAAACCAATGCTTCGCTTCCTTTCGACGCTCGTCTCGGTGATTGTGCTCCTGGCCCTGGGGATAGCCGGCTTTGTAGTCGTGGTCAACAAAGTAACCTTTCAGGCTCAGCCCATTTATGCCGGTGCACCCCCTCAAAAAGTGCTTCTGGTGCACGACAGCACGGAGGCCACCGGCCAGAAGCTATATGACCAGGTGACCACCGCCCTGCGCTACGCCAAGATCGCCCACGACGATGTGGACCTGGCTCAAGGAGTGCAGTTGGCTTCCTTGGAGGGCTACACGGCGATAGTCATTGCTACGGAGAGCCTCTCTCGCCTCGGTGAGGCAGAAGCACTCAAGATCAAGGGATATGTGGCCGAGGGGGGAGGGCTGGCCGTCTTGATCCAGGCCCGAAACCCCGTGCTGGATGAGGTGTTCGGTATCTCCGGCCGGCGGACATCCGGCGAAGTAACCATCAGCAGTGGGATGCGCTTCGTCGGCGACCTTCTCCCTGGGGTGAAGGGGTTGCGTCTGGAGGCGCAAGACGTCGGTGAGTTCAGGGCGCTGGACGCGACCGTTCTGGATGGCGTCGAGGTGCTGGCTACCACAGGAGATGGTGATCCTCCTCTCGTCTGGCGTCAGCAATTTGGCAAGGGGCGCGTCATCTATTGGAACAACGATTTGCTGGCTTCCAAGGCGTTCCGTGGGCTGGCTGTTCAATCAATTATGGCTGTGCATGGCGGGGCGGTGATGTCGTTGGTCAATGTGGGTCTCTTCCACGTGGACGGGTTTCCCGCCCCCCCGCCGGCCGACGAGCCAGACGCCGCCGATTTCTATCACCGGCAGTGGTTCCCAGATATGATGGACCTGGCCCGCAAGCATGGAGTGAAGTATACCTGGCTTGTGCTCTTCAGCCGCAGTGGCCGGATCGAGCCGCCCTGGGATTTCGACGAGTGGGAAGGGGCAACCATCGAGGTGGAGGGGCATAAGGTGCCGTTTTGCCCCTACATGGCCTACCAGGCGGGCCGAGATGGCCACGAGTTGGCCCTGCAAGGCTACAGCCGCCGGCCTTTGCAGCTCGACAGCTATCCCATGCCGGACCTTTTTAGCTTGTTTGCTTGGCAGGGCCTCATCTCGCAACCTGTGTACCTCGAGAAGTGGTACAGCAGCGAGTACGACATGGCGGGCGCTTTGTACACAGCCGCTCAGCGCTGGCAAGAAGATAATCTGGGGCCATTGCCCGTGAGCTATGCCCCTCCCGGGGGGGTCTACAACAAAGCCGGCCTGTCCGCCCTGTATGCGGCCTTGCCCAGAGTCCAAACAGTTGGTAGCCGCGCTTTCGGTGACTTTGAGGAAGGCGGCGAGCGCGAGTTCGGGCCGGAGCCGTGGAACAAGCACTTTTTCACCGTTCCCCGCTGGACAGGCGGGTACGCGGGCGATTCGTACACTCGCCTGCTGGCCTTGTCGGAATTGAACACCTTCGGCGCGTGGACTCATTACGTCAGCGCGGACGAGGCGCTCGCTTCGGCCGGCAACACCCCCTGGCGAGGTGGGATGTACGATCAACTTGACGAGTTGCTGGGCTGGAGTGGGGAGCACTATCCCTGGTTGCGCTGGCTGACCACTGCCGAGGCCCATCAGGAATTCCTGAACTATTTCGACACCGACGCTACCTATACTTTTGAAAAGGCCTACCAGGTCACCATCCAGTTTTCCAGGCGTCCGACCTATCTACTCCTCCGTCTGAACGACGGGCGCAAGCTGGATATGAGCAGCGTGACCAACGCCCAAATCGTCAGTTATTACGAAGGCGAAGGGTACTATCAGTACGTGTTGAAGGCTACAGATCGCGAAGTGCGCCTGGGCCTGCTCATCCCTACCACAGGGTTGTAAAAGTCCACAATGGGCGAAGGTGTCCGAGCCCTCTCCCGCCTCGGTCGGGAGCCCTGCGGCGCTTGTGGTAACGACTTCAGGTAACTACCCGGGCATGGTTGATTTCAAGCCCCCTGCGAAGC
>JAOZOT010000209.1 GCA_029933115.1 Anaerolineae bacterium
AGATAGGGTCGTAACCAAAGCCATGCTCTCCCTTGGGTTCAAAAGCGATGACCCCCTCACAAGTTCCCTCCGCAGTGTACACCTCTCCCTGCGGCTTGGCCACGGCGATCACACAGCGGAAGCGGGCTGTGCGCCGCTCCCAGGGCACCCCCTCCAGCTTGCTCAAAAGCAGACGGTAACGGTCCTCGTCGCTGGCCCCCGGACCAGCGTAACGAGCCGAGTGCGTGCCCGGCTCACCCCCCAAAGCGTCCACCTCCAGACCAGAGTCATCGGCCAAGGTCAAGAGGCCGCTGGCCCTGGCATAAGTCGTAGCTTTCAAACGGGCATTCTCGGCAAAGGTACTGCCCGTCTCCTCCACCTCGATGTCAATGCCCTCCTGAGCCAGATAAGTCAAAGTCAGCGGCAGATCCTTGAGTAACGCCCTGTACTCTCTGAGCTTGCCGGGGTTGTTGGTAGCAACCAATAGTTTGATCATGTCCGCTCCTTTCCTGAAAAAAGGGTAGGAGGTCAGACTTCCGAAGTCTAGCTGAACGCCCACAACGAGGTTACTATAGCACAAGACCGGAGGAGGGGCAAGCGAGAGCGTGATGGGTTGACGGTTGCCTTCAAATGAGGTACAATAGACAGCGAAAGATAGGTCAGCCACAATCTCACCCAGGGGGTAGCCTATGGAATGGTTCTACGCTTTTCACCAACGATACGCCGCCGAGCTATGGCTGGGCCTGACCATCGTGGTGATCTTCGCTCTGGCCTGGCTGACGGTGGCCCAGATGCGGATGAACCGCATGATCAAGCAATACCGCAAGCTGATGACAGGCGCCTCCGGGGGTAACCTGGAGCAGATTCTCAACGAGCACATTGCCCAGGTGCGTGATACGGCGTCGCAGGTGGAGAAGCTGAATCGGCTGGCCGGGCAGATGGAGAAAACCCTGCGCCACAGTTTACAATCGCTGGGAGTAGTGCGCTTCAACCCCTTTTCCGATGTGGGTGGCGACCAGAGCTTTGCCATCGCCCTGGTAGACGGCAATGGCAACGGTGTGGTCATCTCCAGCCTGTACGGGCGCCACGACGTAAAAGTCTACGCCAAGCCCTTGAAAAAGTGGGAATCCGAGTACACCCTGACGGACGAGGAGAAAGAGGCCATCGCCCATGCTTTCAAGCAGCGAGGTTGACAAAAGGAGCATCCTGTGGGCAAGGTGAAAGTCGTTTCAAAATTTGATCGGGCAGCAGACAAGTATTTGCCGGCAGGTTGGCAATTGCGTTAACACCTGAAATTTATGTAGACTGGAGAGCGAGCCATGTTTACGAAAACAGTTGACGTGCGTGAAGCACAGGTAAATTTGAAAGAGTTGTTGGCCATGGTATTTGCAGGCACAGAGATCGTTCTTATGGAAGATAATACACCGCTTGCCCGTCTAGTGCCCATTGCCTCGCCAACTACACCGCGCATGGCAGGATTACACCCAGGGGCAATCTGGACTAGCGATGATTTCGACGAGCCATTATCTGAAGATTTCTGGGTAGGAACCGCATGAAGTTACTGTTGGATACTCACACCTTCATTTGGTGGGACAGTGAGCCGGCTAAACTCTCATCCAAAGTTCTGGCATTATGTCAAGATCGGGCAAACACCGTATTGCTCAGCGTTGCAAGCGTCTGGGAAATGCAAATTAAGCTTCAACTGGGCAAGTTAAAACTCAGCCTGTCTTTGGCAGAAGTAATTGAAAGCCAGCAGCAGACCAACGACATCGAAGTGCTACCTATAACTCTCAAGCACGTTTTAGCATTGGATGGCTTGCCTACGCATCACAAAGACCCATTTGACCGCCTGTTGATTGCTCAGGCAAACGTAGAAGGTGCTATACTGGTCAGCAGTGATCCGATATTTGCCGACTATCCTGTCAAATTGGTTTGGTAGATACTACATCACGGTTTCAGAGTTGAGGAGATACCCAATTGGCACGCCCACCGCGTAAGAAAGACAAGCAACCCACCACAATAATAATTATGCCCCACTCGGGAAGACCGCCTATATACCTACATATTCCCTCCTGGATTACATCCCTCGTTCTGCTCGCCCTGGCCGCTTTAATAGCCCTGGCTGTGTCCTTTGCCGGTAGCTACTATCGGCTCCAAAGCCAACTCAAGGATTTGCAGCGAGAGCGAGAGATAGAAGCCTCGCGCCAAAGGGAGATGCGGACGACGATCCTCAGCCAGCAGGACGAAGTCAGAAACCTCTCTGCCGAGGTGGAGCAACTAGAGACCACCCTGGTGGAGATCGAGCGCATCAGCAATGAGATCCGTGAACTGATCGGCGTGGAAGAACCAGACCTGACATCCACTCCAGAACCCAGTTCATCCAAGGTAGAAGGCCAATCACCCCACGAGACAATCGTAGCCGCCGGACTGGGAGGTGGGTCGCCTTATCAGCCTTCGAACCGCCACATGGCCATTGTCACCGAGACCAGCCAGCGTATGCAAAATATAGGTCTTCTACTGCCGGTCACGCTCCAAGAGCAACAGATACTGCGGGGCCAGGTCCTGAAGCGCCTGGAGAAGATTGAACCCATCAAGCGGCACGACCCCGAAGCCCTGGAAGCGGAGTTGCGCCTATTGGCTGCCGCCCCCAGGAGATGGCCGGTGGATGTGGAAGCCAGGATCACCTCTGGGTTCGGCCCCCGTGAATTCAAAGGCAAGCTCGAATTCCACACCGGCATAGACATCGGAGTATGGTACAGCACAGAGGTAAAAGCGACTAAAGCGGGCAAAGTGATATTTGCCGGCTGGTTGCCGCGTTATGGTTGGACTGTGGAGATCGAGCACGAGATGGGTTACAGCACCCTGTACGCCCACAACCGCTACTACTTCCCCGACGCCGGCGACGAGGTCGAAGAAGGCGAAGTCATCGCCCTCTCCGGAGACTCCGGCGATACCACCGGCCCCCACCTGCATTACGAGATCAGACTGAACGGCAAACCTGTAGACCCGATGAAATTTCTGGACCTGGGGAGGAACTAGTGTTCGGCAAAAGAAAAAGTCACAGCGTGGATACAATCGAGGCTGTCATCGGTCCCGCCGCCAGCTTCAACGGCCACCTCAAATGCGAAGGCAGCGTGCGCATTGATGGCCTCTGCGAAGGAACCATAGAGACAGCAGGGAACGTCATCATCGGCGAAGGAGCCAAAGTCCTGGCCGACATCACTGCCGAGAATGTCTCGGTGTCCGGCGCAGTGAAAGGCAGCATCACCGCCAGGGGGCGCCTGGAGATCCTATCCACGGGGCGTGTCTGGGCCGACATCGCGGTGACGTCCTTTCTAATTGACGAGGGGGGATTCTTCCGCGGTAGGAGCATCATGTCTGGCGGGGCAGAACCCTCCCTCATCGAAGCGCCTCAGCCACCTGCAGAG
This sequence comes from Anaerolineae bacterium, assembly GCA_029933115.1. Taxonomy (GTDB): domain Bacteria; phylum Chloroflexota; class Anaerolineae; order E26-bin7; family E26-bin7; genus E26-bin7. Next base: position 3,408 of record JAOZOT010000209.1, read on the forward strand.
GAAGCAATCGAAAGCGACGCGGAACCCGCCGAGAGCCCATGAAAAAGCCCAAGCAGGTAAAAGTCCAACCGGTTCTGGTTGGACTTTTTCAGTTGGAGAGAGTGTTCAGAAACTCGCCTTTTGATGAGGGTGGTGGGAGAACTCCCCCGCCCGGAGGCTTGAGGAAGCCCCCCAACTCCTTTCCCCCCACCTCTGGAGGGGATGGGGAGAAAAGCATGGGGGGCACCCTCCATGCTTCCCGGCGGTGGGTAACGACCTCACTCTCACCCAGTTAACGACAGCCAAGGAAAACCTTCGGCCCAGCAGTGAGTGCCAGAGGCTACAAAAAGCCACATAGCCGAAACCACCAACATAAAGTAGGAAAAAGGGCAAGGCATAATAGTTGCCTTGCTGAAAAGCCACCCAGCTCGTCAACGCAGCATACAAGCCTAGCACAAACTCGCCCAAAGTCATCCAATTGAAAGACAAAGCATACCGCCTCCCAACCCACCTGTCCCTGCGCTCTTCAAGACAGAACTTGGGTGTACGGCGAAAGTCGTTCTCACGCCGGGTCAAAGCTTCCCAAACAGCCCTCGTGTTGTTCAAAGCAATGCCTGTACCTAGAAAAACAAGGACGGGGAAATAGGCAAACCGCTTGAGCCAATCGGGATAAAGGGAACGCTGAGAAAGAGCATAGAGAAGAGGTGGCCCCAGACTGGCCAGGCTGAGGTAAGCCAATGGGAGATGCCCTCCCCCCTTCCACAGCATAAGAGGCAAAGATAGAAGGCAAATAAATAGCATCAGAGGATGAACCAGATAATTGGTCAAATGAACCAGCGCCTGCAAACGCTTGAAAATAGGTATCGGAGCTTTGAGAACCGGCCGCCAAAGCTTGAGGGCACACTGAATAGAGCCCTTGGCCCACCGAAACTGCTGGCGCTTGAAAGCATTGATCTGGGGTGGGATTTCGGCCGGAGAGAGGACGTCGGGCAGGAAGAGGAACTCCCAGCCCGCCAGTTGAGCCCGATAGCTGAGATCCAGGTCTTCGGAAATAGTATCTCCCTGCCAACCTCCAGAGCTCTCAATGCACTCTCGCCGCCAGATACCGGCAGTGCCGTTAAAGTTCATAAACAGACCAGAGCGATTGCGAGCCGTCTGCTCGACAACGAAGTGGCCATCCAGAGCGATGGCCTGCGCTCGCGTTAAAGGAGAATAGTCGGCGTTGACATGTCCCCAACGAGTCTGGATCATCCCCAAACGCGGCCGCTCAAGGAAATAAGGGATAGTCCTCACCAAAAAGTCGGGCTCAGGAACAAAGTCGGCGTCGAAAATGGCAATGAACTCGCCTTTAGCCTTCGCCAGACCGTGCTGCAAAGCACCGGCCTTGAAGCCCACGCGCTCAGCACGGTGTATCAATTCAATGTCAACTCCCTGAGCCCGGTAGAAATCAACGCGAGCCTGGGCCACAACCGTAGTCTCGTCGGTAGAATCATCCAGAACTTGAATCTGAAGCCTGTCCCGAGGGTAGTCCAGGCGAGTTACCGCCTCAATCAGGCGCTCGACGACATAAAGCTCGTTGTAAATGGGCAGTTGGACCGTCACGGCAGGTGTCTCAAGCAAAGGCAGGCAGGGGACATCCTCTCGCCGGTGACGCAGATATAGCCAGGTCAGCACCAGTGAGTTAAACCCATAGATAGCCAGCAACGCCGTGGCGATCAGATAGGCAACACCCAAAAACGACACGCTACAGCCTCCTGGCATGGATTTGGGCCAAAGCCCAGAAGGTTAAGAGTTCAGAAAACGGAGCTAGTATACCACCTTTTGCCGCTTATTACAAATTTCGGCTCAACCCTCACCTCAACCCGTTCAGGGCCGAATGCCCCCACAAATACGAATCGCTTTAGCATAAACCACCTGCTCCTGAACCTCAACCCGGGGAAAGCCCCACCAGGCCATTTTTCCCATTGACTGAAAGAGCCGTTCGTGCTAGAATAGGAATGAATGGGGGAGTAACGAATTGTGCGAAGCGAGGCGAGATCCGTATGGCTTCGGTGGACTAGAGCCACCGTTGGAGAACCGAGATGGAAGATAGCAGCAAGGCGCGGCTGGAAAACTTGAAACGCTGCCTGCTGGTGGGCACAGCCATTATACTGACTCTCCTGAAAGGCTTCTGTTTCTTTGTGGTACAGGAATCCCTTGTGGAGTGCGTGCTAGAGTGGCTGTTTGGAATGGCGGTTTGCGTCGTCATCCTGCACTTCAGTTTCCGCTACATCGCCAGGGTGCGCGAGCAGGCAGAGGAGGCACTGAAGCGCAGGCTGGAACAATTGGCCAGCTTGAACCGGGCCTCTCAGGCCATGGCCACCTCCCTTGAACTCGACCAGGTGCTGGCCGAGATTGTATCCCTGGCCGGTGAAGTAGCCGCTTCGGACTATGCCGGCGTGGTGCTGGTAGACGGAGAGGGCAAACTAAGCCGAAGCGTTGAACATTTACCGGGCGTGCCAGCTATAGAACATTGCATCAGAGCCGACGGTTTCACTAATTGGATCATCCGTTCACACCAGGCAGTAGTCGTTGACGAGGTCAACGAGGACGGCACGGTGAATCCCAGACCGGCCAATGGGCAGGGTCTCGAACTCGAAGATGCGCCACGCACGGTTAACCCGCTCCTCGTAGAAGCCGGCGTCAGGTCGTTCATCGGCCTGCCGTTGATGGCCAAAGATCGGCTACTAGGCGTGCTCTACCTGCACAGCCTGCACCCGGCCAATTTCTGTGACCAGCTTCCATTGTTGACTACCTTCGCCAACCAGGCGGCCGTGGCCATCGAGAAAGCGCGACTCTATCAGTCAGAGCGGAAACGAGCCCTTCAACTGGCCCTGGTCAGCAAGATAGCCCAGCAAGCCGCTTCCATCCTGAATATTAATCAGCTTCTACCAGAGGTGGTCACTGCCATCCGGCAAAGCTTCAACTACTACCACG
>JAOZOT010000210.1:0-3161 GCA_029933115.1 Anaerolineae bacterium
TATCGCCAGGCGGGAGGCGGTGACTGCCCTCGTAGACAGTTGCTCACAAAACTAAGAGGATTTCCGGGTGGGGCATACCCCCTGTGTCATCTGACAACCGGGAACGGATTTATGCATCGCTGTACTTGGAGAGACTTTGCTTTCGCTGGGCGCACTTGTAAAGCGATCAACGGCTCATTAAACGCATCCCCAGCGGTGACTGAGACGCCGCGCCAAGGTAGGAGGCGAGAAATGAGACGTATCCTTGTATTGCTGACAGGCTTGATAGCGGCGGGCCTGCTCTTAACCACCTTGGTCGCTCCCACCCTCTATGCCAGGCAGCCCGCCCAAGGCGCGACGTTTGACGGCGCTTGGACTGTCGAGGAACACTGTGAGATCACCAGGCATACACAAAACGGGCCTGTCTACGAGAGTACGGACTCTACGTACAATCTTCACATATCGGTGGCGGGCACCCACGCCACCGCCCACGCCGAAACGGGGAGCGTGGTCTGGGAAGGAGAGATCGCCGGGAACGAGTTGACGATTACAGAAACCCCAGGCCAGGTGGAATGTACCGGCAGTCTCGTGCTCGCCGACGGCGGTAACTCCTTCACCGGAACGAGGAACTGCCTCGTCCGTATGCTCACGGCGACCTTGCAGGAAAGCCATTGCACTCTGAGCGGCACACGGCTGGGAGCGACGCCCGCACCCTCCTGCAACCTAGAACTCCACGTCTCCCCGGAGAACCTCTCGGCGGGTGAGATCGCTTACCTGCAACTGCGGGCCTTTCGCGGCACGGGGGAACCCATCGTCGGAGAGCTGGCGCAGGTGGCGATCCTGGACGGCCCGGGAGCCGTCCAGGAAGGGGGCCTCACAACGAACGAGTACGGAGAAGCAGAGTTCACCTACCAGGCACCCGCAGACGTCTCCCGGCAGACCACAGTGCAACTGATGGCGACCGTCGCCGGGTGCCCAGACGACGCGGCCACGGCATTCCTCTACCTTCAGCCCGCCGGCAGATTTGATGTGGAGGTCTCGCCTCCTTTCTTCAGCAATCTCGGTGACCAGGTAACGATCACCGTCAGTGTGAGGGACCTCCAAGGCGCCCCGATAAGCGGCGAGACGGTCACCCTTGAGCCCCTGGCGCCGGCAGGGGATCCGGTAGAAGCCCAGACGGATGCCGATGGGATCGCTATCTTCACCCTCACGCACCTCTACGAGGAGTGGACCGCCTACCAATTCACGGTGCGCGCTGCCGAGAAGGAACTGACCTTGGAAGTCCCTGTGGTGGCGACAGAGATCCAGGTTGAGGAGAACCCCGTCACCCAACAACCCTACCTCGGGGTCGCAGCCGACGGTGTGAGCACCCTCGACGTCTTCCTCTATCTCCCGCAGTTGGCAGGTCAGGCAATCGCTTTCAGCACCCCGGCACTTGGTACTCTTGAGGGGGATGCGGTGATTGACGCAGGTGGCCAGCCTGCCGTCCTGCTGGATAGCTCAGGCAGCGCCACCGTCCGGTACCGTCCCCCTGCCTACCTGCCGGACCCCAACCTGCTGACGGAACAGGTGGACGTGTTCAAGGAGATTGACGGCGTACCGGTCTGGGACGAGTCCCCCATCTCCGTCTGGGGCGCCAAAGAAGTGATCCACTTCACTTACGAGGTGCCGGGTCTGGGGATGGAGGACGTCCCACTGGAGATCCTCGTCTTCCGTCCGCCGGTGATGCTGGTGCACGGCTTCACCGGCGACACCACTACCTGGGCCGCGCTGGCCGAGCACCTGCGAACGCAAAAGTTCGACGCGGTGAACAGAAACTACCCTGGCACCCCACAGTCTACGATCCTGGACATTGGTGAAGATCTGGCCGACCGGATCGCCGAGCAAAGGAGAGACTATGCTCGCGCCGACATCAAGCTCTCGCGCGTAGACATCGTCGCCCATAGCACGGGAGGATTGTTCGCCCGCAGTTACATTCAGGGCCTGTCCGAAGATTATCAGGGTGACATACGGAAACTCATCATGGTCGGCACGCCCAATCACGGAGTGAGTTTGCTGAGCCATCGGATAGGCGTCGCGCAGTCCTGGTGGTACGACTATTTGCACTGGACCGTTTTGGACGATCTGTACAACGCGAGCTGGTTTATGATTATCATCAACTACGGCGAGGAGGTTGGCCAACACCTTCACCCCGACGTGCAGTACGCCAATCTGATGGGGAGGCTACTGGTTGCCAATATCCCGAACCCGATAACCGGCAACGTCTACCAGGCACTGCTTGCTGAGGACCTTGTGATCCGCAACGCCTCATCCCACCTGAACGGCGTGGTAGAATATGTCTTCGACAGCAGGGTACACGCGCCAGGAGTTCCCTTCACCCCAGGGGGCAACGTGCCCCTCACGACGGCGACCGATGTGTGGGCGAAGGTCGTGGAACTGCTGTTGCACGATATCCCCCGAGCCCCTCTGCAATCCACCCGCCTGGAGCTCGTCCGGGGCGAAGGGGAAGTATACGTGCGGTCGGCCGACGGAAACCTCCGGCCGGTGACGACCTACCCGGTCGCCTTCCGCCCGACTGAAGCCGTCCAGACCGGACAGGGGCGCGCCGTCGTGGGGCTGTACTTGAACGATTCTCTCTGGGGGATCATCTCCGCGCGCGAGAACACCCGGCTCGCTGTAGAATTCGTGTCTCCCAACCTCGTCGTCGTGAGGATGGAGGCCGGCACCGCTCGGTTTAAGAGCCTGCTTGCCGGTGCCACGGCCCACTACGAGGTCATCACTGGCGAGGGAGGGGACAAATGGTACGAGTTCCGGCCCCGCGGCGCCGTCCGCAGCCACGGAACCGACTTTACCGTGACCGTCGGTCCCCCCACCGAGGTGTACGTCCTGGAGGGAGAGATCACCGCCGAGGGGATCCCCCCGGAGGGAGAAAGCATGTTCTGGGCACTCACAGCCCAACAGGGTGCTACCATTGACGAGGGGGGAACCCTGGCGGTGCTGGAGACCGCACCAGAGCCGTGGTGGGATGAGCAGTTCCACCGACCGGAGGGCATCTCAAACAACCTGCTCTCCCCGGCGAAGCCATCACCGCCCACAGGCTTCGAGCCGCTATGTAGCCTGCTGCTTGTAGCTCTGTGCGGTCTGACTCTGATGGTGGGCGGCATGGTCGTTATGCTGCTCCT
>JAOZOT010000210.1:3261-6361 GCA_029933115.1 Anaerolineae bacterium
CCCCTCAACCCCACTTTCTCGGTCCTGAGAGCAGGGTCGGTGGGCCGACCTCCCATTTGGTGGAGGGAAAAGAGAATGTGTGGAGGGACACCCCCCCGACCTGCTGCGCAGGCTCAAGTGAAGGAGGAAAGATAACCATGCTGCTTGGATTTAACGGCGCAACGACCATGAAAGCTGACCTGCCGGCGGACATTGTTGCTGCAAGCCAGGCTGGTTTCAAAGCCTTGGAGATTTGGGCGGCCAAGATGGACAGGTATCTGGCCGATCACACCGCGGCCGAGTTGAAGGCCCTCTTCGATCAGCACGGGGTCAGGCCGGTCAGCATCAATTCCATCGAGTTCATCACTTTCCGCCCGCCGGCCGAGTACGAGGGCATCAAAGCCCGTTGTCAGGAGTTGTGTGAGATCGGCCATGTGCTGGGGTGTGACAAAATCGTGGTCGTGCCCAGCCCCACGCCAGAAGGCGGCGCAACCGGCGAGGAAATCCAGGCCGAATCGGTGAAGGTGCTGCGAGAGTTGGCCGAAATCGCCAAACCTTACGATGTCAAACTGGCCTTCGAGTTCCTTGGCTTCGGCTGGTGCTCGGTGCGGACTCTGGAGCAGTGTTGGGAGATTGTCAAGGAGACCAATCGGGCCAACGTCGGCCTGGTTATAGACACCTGTCACTTTTACGCCGGCGGCTCGACTTTGCCATCCATCGAGCGCGTGGAGCCCAAAAGGATCCTCATCTTCCACATCAACGACGTGGAGGAGCGACCCAGGGAGACCATTGAAGACGCCCACCGGCTGCTGCCCGGTGAGGGCGTGATCCCACTGGACGACATCCTGATTCGCCTCAAACACATTGGCTTCGACGGCTTGTGTTCTATCGAGTTGTTCAGGCCGGAGTATTGGGAGCGTGACCCGGAGGAACTGGCGCGGGCAGCGCGGGCAGCAACGCTGGAGGTGGTGGGGGCTTACTTCGAGGTGGAGTAAGTAAGGGCGTAAGGATAACCATGAACTTTGACATTGCCTTTGTGGGCCATTACACCAAAGACACCATTGTCACCCCTCAGGAGACCCGAACGGTGCACGGCGGAGCCTTTCGCTACGGGGCCTACGTCGCAGCCAAGATGGGGCTCAAGGTCGCCGTTGTCACCAGACTGGCCAGAGAGGACTTTGAGGTGGTGGAGGACCTCGCCCGACTGGGCGTTAAGGTCTTGGCCACACCTACTGCCCAATCCACCTGTCTGAGGCTGGTGTACCCTACTGTGGATCCAGATCAACGCACCATCTCTGTAGAAGGTGACGCTGGTGCTTTCACCGTGGCTGAGGTTGCCCCTGTCCAGGCGCGCGTCTTTCACATCGGGGCATCCGTTCGAGGTGAGGTGCCCCTCAAAGTCATCGAGGCTCTGGCTCAAAAAAGGGTCGGGATTTCGCTGGATGTGCAGGGTTTCGTCAGGATCAACCAGGACGGGGAACTCGTCTATGCCGATTGGCCCGAAAAAGCGCAGGTCCTGAAGCTCGTGAATGTACTAAAGGCCGACGGTGTGGAAGCAGAGATCCTGACCGGTTGCAAGGACATCAAGGAAGCGGCCACAATCCTGGCCGAGTTTGGGCCTCAGGAGATCGTCGTGACCCATCGGGACGGAGTTCTGGTCTATGCTGGCGGCCACTTCTACGAGGCCCCCTTTTTACCCAAAGAGGTCAGAGGACGAACTGGACGGGGAGATACTTGCATCGCTGCCTACCTGGGAAAAAGGCTGACCGCTCCACCGGACGAGGCCACACTTTGGGCAGCCGCCTTGACCGGCCTGAAGATGGAGCAGGAAGGCCCATTCCGCCGGGAAATCAACGAGGTAGACGCGCTTATCGAGGGTATTGACAAACTGGCCAGAGAGTGATAAACTATTAGTGCTTATGTTATCGTCCGTCATGGCGCGTGATTTTTAAAAAGGGAACAACTCGGCCAAGCCTCACGCAAGCTTTGTCCCTGAGCCTCAGTAGACCGCAGTTCTTGCTCGCATGAGTGATCTGTCGCCTCAAAACGAAGGCACTGTGAACCCAAGTTGCGATCTACCGAGGCTCAACCCGAAGGGGACGATTGGGGCTCAATTTCAGAGGTAAGCCAACCCTTCTGGCTCAACGTGCGGGAGGCTGAGCGGTTATGAAAGGGGGTGATGGAGCAAAGAGCAAAGGCGGTTCTTTTAATCGGGGGTTGTTTGGCCCTCGTCATTTCCATGTTTACCGGCCAGAGTAAAAATCCAAGTGAGGAGGATAACAATGTCCAAAAGAGCATGGACTATAGCGTTCGTTTTAGTATTGGCTTTGCTGCCGGCTCTCAGCGTCAGTGTGGCCGGCGCCGCCCCGCTGGGTCAAGAGGAGACCTACACCGTTCAGAAGGACGACAGCCTCTGGAACATTGCCGAGAAGTACTTGGGCACCGGCGCGGCCTATCCGGCCATCATGGGTGCTACCAACAAGAAGGCGACAGAGGATGAAACCTTCCCCTACATTACCGACCCTGCTCTGATCCAGCCGGGCTGGAAGCTGTTGATCCCCTCCAAAGAGGCGGCACAGGAGTTTATTGACACCTACATCCTGGGGAAAGGCTTGCCCACCGAGATCACCCTGGTAGATACCAACTCGGGGGCCAACTTCCAGAAGTACTGGCAGGAGACAGTCATCCCTCAGATCGAGAGGGACCTGGGCATCAAGGTCAACTACCTGGTCAGCAAGTCATCGGAGCAACTTGAGCGCATGAAGGCTTGGGAGCCAGGCAAAGGTGACGTTCACCTGCTTTTCGTGAAGCCTGATACCGTCCCCGACGCGTTGGAGCAGGGCATTGGGCTGGAGACGCTGTACCCTGACAAGCTGGATATCATCCCCAACCTGGGCAAGTGCCCCCGCAAGTATCTGATGGAGGTGCTGGGCACCAACATTGATGGCAAGGGCGCCCTGTACTGGAGGAGCCAGTACGCTCTGATTTACAACTCTGAGTACATCACCGATCCGCCCACCTCGTGGAAAGAGTTCTACGAAAGGCGTGCGGAGTGGAAAGGGCACATCGGCATCGTCCGCCCTGATGCCAAGTCTGGCTCGTCCTACCGTATCCCTTACAG
>JAOZOT010000211.1 GCA_029933115.1 Anaerolineae bacterium
AAGCGTGGGCCGGCTATCACCGACCCCCCGCTTCGCAGGGGGCTTGAAATCAACCATGCCTGGGTAGTTACGTTGAAGGTTGTCTTCTGCCATGCCCTGGTAACGAGGATAAAAAGGAGGCAAGATGAAAGACAAGAAGCATCTATGGACCGCTGTGCTGGCTGTGGTGCTGGGAAGCGCGATTGGGCTTGTGGCCCTGGTCGGCTGTGGGGCGCAGGCTACTCCGACGCCAGTACCACCGACGCCTACTCCTGCTGCCACCCCCACCCCTTCGGCCGGCGAGCACGTGGAGCAAGGATTGGAGTACCTGGAACAAGAAGAATACGATAAAGCCATCGCCGAGTTCCAAGCAGCCATTGAACTGGAGCCCGATAACGCCGAAGCCCACGCCAATCTGGGGGGTACTTACTATGAGCAAGGCAAGCTCGATGAGGCCATCGCCGAGTTGAAAGAGGCCCTCAGGCTCAAGCCCGATTATGCCCTAGCACACTATAATCTGGGGATCGCCTACGCTATGCAAGGCAGGCCCGATGAGGCCATCGCCGAGTGCGAGGAGGCCCTCGGGCTCAAGCCCGATTATGCCGAGGCACACAACTGTCTAGGGCTCGCCTACTACGCTCAGGGCAGGCCCAACGAGGCCATTGCCGAGTGGGAGAAAGCCATCCGGCTTAACCCCGATCTTGCCTGGGCACATACCAATCTGGGGGTGGTCTACTACGAGCAAGGCAAGCTCGATGAGGCCATCGCCGAGCACAAGGAGGCTATCAGAATCAATCCTGACCATGCCGATGCACACCTCAATCTGGGGGCCGCCTACAAAAAGCAAGGTAGGCTCGATGAGGCTATCGCCGAGTACAAGGAGGTCATCAGGATCAAGCCCGATTATGCCAAGGCACACTTCAATTTGGGAAACGTCTACTATCTTCAAGGCATGCTCAATGAGGCTATCGCCGCGTTCCAGGAGGCCATTAGAATCGAGCCTGATTATGCCAAAGCGCACCTCAATCTGGGAATCGCCTACCGTGATCAGGGACAGTTCAATGAGGCCATTGCCGAGTTCGAAACTTATCTCCGCCTCCGGCCCGACGCCCCGGACAGGGAAGCAGTGGAGCAGGAGATCGCCAAAGTCAAGGGGCCGGCGGTGGAACTGGCAGCCGAGTACCGCAACATGGCCGGCGGCTACAGCCTGCGCTACCCTGAGGGCTGGTACTACAAAGAGAGCGAGACCCAGGTCCAGTTCGCCGAGAGTGAGGAGGCGTTTGAAGTCAGCGTGAAAGAGGCGCCGGGAATCGTATTCATTGCCGAATCTGCGACCGAAGTAGCCGAAAGCCTCGGTCTGGCGGAGATCACCGACCCGGCAGAGACCTTGGAAGCAATGGCCACAAAGCTCCAGGCCAAGGCAGGCAGAGTAGAGGCAGGGAAAGTGGCCGGCCATCCGGCCGCCCTCGCTGATGTCTCTGGCACCTTTGAAGACGTACCTTACAAAGGCGGTTTGGTCGTCTTTCTCGTGGAGGATAGAATCGTCTACGGCCTCGCTATGGCCCCACCCGACCGGTGGGAGGCCTTCCGTCCCATCTTCGTCGCTATGGTCAACAGCTTCTCCTTCTTCGCGCCCTAGACAAGCCAAATCTACCTGACAGCGTGTCTGAAAAATGCTCGTAGTGGCGACTTGAGTCGCTAACGACCGGTGCTCTGCGGCTGAAAACGACTGAAGTCGTAACATGGTATGAAGCCCCCGGTCGCAGGCGGGGGTGAGATCACAGCTATGCCGGGTTACCGGGTGCGAGTAGAAGCGTGGGCCGGCTATCACCGACCCCCCGCTTCGCAGGGGGCTTGAAATCAACCATGCCCGGGTAGTTACCTGAAGTCGTTACTACGAGCGCCGCCCTCTGAATTTCCAGACACGCTCTGAGAGCAGGTTTCGGCGTGAGGCCCTCGGCTGAGCTCGGGCGAAGCCCTCAGTCGAATGCTCAGGCCGAGGGCTCCCCAGGCTTCGCAAGCCCAGAGAGGCTCAAAAAACTTGTGCAGTTAGCCTCAGAGTGCGCAGGGCTAAAGTCCTCGCGCTGAGGATCACTAAAGAAACCCGTTTTCTCGGAGAAAACGGGTTTTTTAATAAAGCCCTCCCGCCGGACAATTCCAGCGGGAGGGCGATGTCTTTTGCGGATAGGTTTGCCTTGCAAGCCGGCCTACTTGGGCATGTTTTTCAGCGCCACGTAAGCCGGGCGGAGCTTGAGCTCAGGGTAGGCAGGCTCGATGATAGCCCACCAATATTCCTCCTTGTCCGGTGTCCAGTCGGGATCAGGCATGTAAATGAGACTCATTACCCCAATCCAGGGCGACCAGTGCTGCTTGGCGTACTGGTAAGCTCGCACCAGGTAATCCCCCTTCTGCTCCTCCGTGACGCGGAACCAGGCGTACTCAGGGTGCACCTCGTCGCTGGTCCAGCCAAACTCCAGGAGGGCTATCTGCTTGTCGCCGTCGCCGTTCTCAACCATAATCTGCCGCAGGTCCTCGACGTGACGGAAGCAGTAGATGCGCTTGCGCTCCTCCGGGCTGGGGTCATAGTTGTTGAGCGTCGGATCCCTGGCCACCACTGCTGGATCGGTTTCCGGCGGTACTTTGTAGCCGGCCCCGTGAGCGCCGAGGACGTCGAAATATGGCTTGGCGCCGGCGGCGTACATCCCCTTCAAAAACTCCACATCGGGCATGGCCTGATCATCCCAGCGACTGGTCGGCGAGAGGCCGGCGCTGATGACCATCGCATTGGGGTCAGCCCGCTTGATGGCCTCGTAAGCCACTTTCAGCAAAGCGGTATACTCCGCCGGATTGGGCGGCCGGCCGCCCCACTCGCTGCGACCGGCGACGTTAAGATTGGGCTCGTTCCAAATCTGATAGGCTCTGATGCGCCCCTTGTAGCGGCCGGCCATAGCGTAGAGGAAATCGGCGTAATCCTGATAGTTGTCAGGGGGACCGTTCTGAGGGTATCCCCCACCCGCCCATTGAGGCTGGCGGTCCACGCGGGCGATCAAGTCGAGGCCGAACTCGTTCACCTGTTGGACGATGCGGTCAGCGCGGCTCCAATCAAAGTGACCTTTGGCTGCCCCCTCGATGTCCCGCCAGGCAAAGCTCTGCTTGACCCAGGTGAAGCCGGCGTCCTTGATCAGTCCCAGGTCACGGTGAGCCGTCTCGGGCCGCCACCAGAGGAAAGCCTGCATCCCGTATTCGGGAGAGTTCATGCGCAATGGCTTGGGGCCAGGCGCAGGCGGGGGAGTGGCCGTCGCTGTTGGCTCCTTACCGCCCTCGGGCGATGGCGGCGCCGCGCCCGGGCGCAGGCTAAACTCCACGTAGGTGACGCCGGTGCCATCGAGTTCGACGTCCAGAGATACCCCCAATCCCTCCGGGCTGATCGTAAAAGTTCCCTCCCCAAGGGGGGCAAACTCGCAGGCGTACTCACCATACTCTGGCTTGGTCCCGGTGAGCCCTTTGACGCTCCAAGTTTCGGTGGAGACCTTCACCGGGAGGTTCTTCTGGCCGATCACTGAAACGCGCAACACCTCGCCGAGGGCAACGTACTTGTTCGTGGTGGTGAGAACATAGCCAACCCATTGCAGAGGAGCCGGAGTGGCTGTTGGTGTAGGAGTTGCCGCGCCAGAGGGCGTCGGTGTAGGAGTGGCTGTTGGTGTCGGCGTAGGGGGCGCCGCTGTCGGCTTGGGAACGGTGGTAGGCCAGGCTGGAGCCACCGGGGCGGCAGCCACGCCGGGGATGACCAGACATTGACCCGGCCAGATGAAGGACGGATTGGCCAGGTTGTTGGCCAGAGCGATAGCGGAGACGGTGGTGCCGTGACGCAAAGCAATAGAGGTCAGGGTATCGCCCTTTTGGACAACGTAACAGGTAACCGCAATCGGGGGCAACCCAACCAATTGCCCCGTAGGGATGACCAGTCTTTGGCCGGTGTAGATGAAAGAGGGGTTATAGATATTGTTGGCCGCTACGATGGCGCTGACCGTCGTCCCGTAACGATAAGCGATGGAATGTAGAGTGTCGCCCTTCTGTACGGTGTAGTAGGTCACGGCGCCGGGTGCGGTTGGGGAAAGGGCAACCCCGCCGGTGGGGATGATCAACCTCTGACCGGTGTAGATGCAATTGGGGTTGGCCAGGCCATTGGCCTGAACGATGGCTGTGACTGTAGTGCCGTAGCGTCGCGCCAGAGAATATAGGGTATCGCCCCACTGCACAATGTGCACCTGCCCTCCGGACTGGGCGGGAGGTGCCGCCTGCACGACGCCAACGCTCAAGGTTACCGACACCAAGAGCAGGATCAAAACCGTCAATCTCTTCAGATTAACTCTCATGGCGTGCTTCCTTTCTGGAAAGGCACCACTGATTATGTCACCTTCTCAGGTAGTATAGCACGTCCTGAATTTATTGTCAAGCTGTGTTGTCTGCCTGGCAGTGACCCTCCCGGAGGGTTCGCCACCTGCGGGAGGATGGTATGTCAAGCACTCTATAGGCGGATAATCGCAAAGGCGCCTTTGATCTGCCCTGTCAGCTCGTGCCAAGTCCTGGTGCGCAGCAACCGGCGCAGGATGTGGGACGGCCGAAGGTAGAACTCTCGGTTGGCCCGGTCGAGAAATTCCTGGAACTCCTCGGCCGTCATCGAGGGGGGCACATAGGGTGTGGCCTTGTGGTCCAGAATAGTGGGCAGTTCCGAGATCTCAAATTTGTGGCCCTGGGCTACGAGTTCCTCGTAGAGTTCTGTTCCGGCGAAAGGGACGAATTTGTTGAAATGAGCGTAGTCGAGTTTCAGCCGCTTGGCGAATTCCAGCGTCCGCTCCAGGCTTTCCATGGTCTCGGCGGGCGTGCCCACGATAAAGTCGGCCCTCACCCCCAAGCCCACCTCCTGAGCCCACCGGACGGCCTGCTCGTTCTGCTCGATAGTATTCCCCTTTTTAAGGGAAGCCAGCACGCGCGGGTCGCCTGATTCCAAACCATAAAGCACCTGCCAGCAACCCGCCTCCTTCATTTTCTTCAGCAGTTCCTTGGTGACGGCGCTCACCCTGGTCAAGCAGGTCCAGGGAAAACGGAGGCCCTTCTGCAAGAACTTTTCGCATATCTCCATGACCCGATCCTTGTCGTAGGTGAAGGTGTCGTCGAAGAAGCGGATCTCCCTGGCCCCGTATCTGTTGAGTACTTCCTCCACCTCGGCCACCACACGGTCGGGGCTGTGGCCTCTGGTCAGGTTGCCGAACACTTTGCGGTCGCAGAAGGTGCATTTGTAAGGGCATCCCCTGGAAGTCATCAGCACTGCCAAGGGAAGCTTGCGATAGGACGCTGGCGTGGGCGAATAGGCAGACAGAGGCGGCAAAAGGTGCCTGGCCGGGAAAGGCAGCGTATCCAGGTCCATGATATAGCCACGAGGCTTGGTGAGGATGACTTCGCCGTCTTTTCTGAGAGCCAGTCCGGCGATCCCCGTCAAATCTGAGAGCCCATCCTCCTCGATATGTCTGACCAACTCCAGCATGGTAAATTCGCCCTCGGCGATAACGCCCACATCAAAGCAATCGTAGGACAGGGCGCTTTGGGGCACAGCAGAGACGTGGGCACCCCCCAGGACAATAACTGCTTTCGGCAGGATTTGACGCACACCTTCGGCCGTTCTCCTGGCATCGGGGAAAGCCGGCGTGGTGCTGGTGATACCCACTACATCCGGCTGATATTCCTTCAAGTGAGCCATCAACTGAGAAAGCGAAATGCCTATGCTACAGTCAAAGATGCGCACGTCATAGCCGTCCTTCTCCAAGACAGCGGCCAGGTATGCCAATCCCAGCGGGGGAACAATGTTCAGAACGACCTTCATGCTGGCGGTCTTGCCGACCAAAGCCTCTGCCGTGTAGGGTGGCGAAACCAAAGCAATCCTCATAAAGAACAGCCTCCTTGTTAGTTATCACAGCTTTCGAGAACCTACCATCAGTCCATATCGGCTGCGCCATATTTTACTACAGAGACAGTTGATTGTCTAATCCCAGCAGGGTTCGTACAACGAAAAGCGCACTATGAGTTCATTTTCGATCCATCGCAGCCGGGGATTGATTTGTGGGCTTTTCCGGGCATTCCGATGCTATTTTACTACAGAGGCGGCCAGTTGTAAAGAGAGTGTTTATCAGAGAAGGAGTCTTCATTACCGAGTATCCCCCTCTCCTGCGAAACCATGCCCCATGAAGCAGGCCACATTTACATGCAGATTTAACCTCAATTGGCAAGTCCGCACGTAAATGTGGGCAAGTGATCGGGTGGGGCATGTTCCCACACAGAAGAGGGAAAATAGGGTG
>JAOZOT010000212.1:0-2951 GCA_029933115.1 Anaerolineae bacterium
CGTCTTCTGGCCCTCCATGCGCAGGGAGTTCATAGAGTTGGCCAGGTAGATGGTGTTGTCTGCCGTCACTTCCCGCACGATTTCCATGCAGCCGTCAAAGTCGGTGTCCAGAGCCAACACCAGGGCCCCGTTGGCGATGGGTTGCACCAGTTGGGCAGTGGAGACTTTGCCCCGAGGCAGAAAGACGATGGAAGGGATGCCGGCGGCAGCGCAATAAGCAGCCAGAGCGGCCGAGGTGTCGCCGGTGGAGGCACAGGCCACAGCCCGTATCGGCTTGCCGTCGGCTATCATCTGCTTGACCACCGAGACCAGCACCGTCATGCCCAGGTCTTTGAAGGAACCGGTGTGACTGTTGCCGCACAACTTGACCCACAGGTCCTGCACGCCGATTTCCTTCCCCAACCGCTCGGCCCAGAAGCAATTGGTGTGCCCCTCGTACATGGAGACCACGTTCTCGTTGGCCACCTGGGGACAGACCCATTCTTTCTTGCCCCATACCCCGCTGCCATAGGGCCATTCGTTGGTGCGGATACGCTGGTCGAAGAGCTTCATCCAGGAGGCGGCGCTACGGGTCTTCAGAGCCTCGAGGTCATGCTCCACGTCCAGCAGCCCACCGCACTGCTCGCACCGGTAGACGACATCGTAGATGGAATAGCGCCGATCACAGCCACGAATGCATTGGAACCAGGAATTGTAGCTCATCTGCCTCTATGGGTTAGTTCTGTCTACGGTTCGACGTATAGGTATTGCAAAGAGGGCCGGCCTTCCAGGTCAAGTAGCCTCGTCAGGTCGAAGGGCCGGGAAGGGCTGACCGGTGAACCGAAAAGGGTCTCGAACAGAGTCGGAGGACGGTGGTACTCCACCAGCCGGGGCTCGCCCTCGATACCCCCCAGTTCAGCAGCCCGGTCAATGGCCTCGGGCAGATTGCCTAGCTCGTCAACCAGACCCAACTTCATGGCCTGTTTGCCGGTGTAGACCCGGCCATCGGCTATTTCCCTGACTTTTTCCTCCGGCAGGTCTCTCCCTTCAGCCACGATAGTCACAAACTGGTCGTAGGCTTCGTCAATGATAGCCTGCCAGATGGCCTTCTCCTCCTCGGTCATTTCGCGGAAGGGGCTGCCCTCATCTTTGTGGGCGCCGCTCTTGATGACCACCACCTCCACGCCGATCTTTTCCATCAACTCCTCCAGGTTGGGCACCTGGGTGATGACCCCGATGCTGCCCGTCAAGGTGGCCGGATTGGCCACGATCAGGTCGGCCGGGGCGGAGATATAGTAGCCACCAGAAGCAGCCAGTTCACCCATAGAGACGACGATGGGCTTTTCCACCTCCAGCATCTTCTGATAGATCTCGTCCGAGGCCACCACACTCCCGCCAGGGCTGTTGACGCGCAAGACAATGGCCTTGACCGATGCGTCCTCCTGAGCCCGGTCCAGGTGCTCGATAATCCGCTCGGAGTAAGCGCCGCCATCGCTGCCGAAGGGACTGGCCGGCGGAGAGCCGGAGAGAATGATTCCCTCCACCCGCACAATGGCCACTGCTTCGCCCCTTCCCAGTCCTTCACCGGTCACCAACGACGCCAGGGCTACCGCTCCAGCACACGTCCCTGTGACCAGTGCGAGAGCTACGCCCAACGCGATCCACAACCATCTGTTCTTTTTCATTTGCGTTCACTCCTCCCAACTTTGACTCGCCGACCCGTCGCCTCCTCAACTCATCTCATTCCGGCCGGACGAGCTTTACGAAGCGGCGCTTGCCCACCTGCAAGATCATCCCATCCCTGACCGACACCATCAACTCGATGCTGCCCACTTTTTCCCCATCCAACCTTACGCCTCCCTGCTGGATGAGCCGTCGGGCTTCGCTTTTGGACTTGGCCAATTCGGTAGCCACCAGCAGGTCAACGATGTTCAACTCTGGGGCGTCGGGCCGATAGGTGGGCATCTCGCCGGGCAACTCGCGCTTTTGGAACACTTTTTTGAAATGGGCTTCGGCCCTGATTGCGGCCTCGTCGCCGTGGAAGATGGACACAATCTCTCGTGCCAGTTGCATTTTGGCTTCCATGGGATGCAGGCTGCCATCGGCCAGGCCGCGCTCCACAGCCGCCACCTCGTCCGGGCTGAAACGGGTGACCAGAGTATAGTAGTCGAGCATGGCGTGGTCGGGGATGCTCATCACCTTGCCATACATCTCCTCGGGAGCTTCGTTGATGCCGATGTAGTTGCCGGTGGTCTTGGACATGCGCAAGTGACCATCGGTGCCCACCAGGATGGGCAAGGTGAGGGCAATCTGAGGTTTCTGGCCGAAAGCTTCTTGCAGCTTGCGGCCGGCCATCAGGTTGAACAGTTGGTCGGTGCCGCCCACCTGCACGTCGGTGTTCATGGCCACAGCGTCGTAGCCCTGCATCAGAGCGTACATGAACTCGTGCAGCCAGATGGGATCGCCCCGCTCGTAACGCCGGGCAAACCGATCGCGAGCCAGGAACTGCTGCACGGTGAAATGAGAAGCCAGCTTGAGCACGTCCTCAAAAGTCAGTTTGGCCAGCCAGTCGGCGTTGTAGCGGATGATGGTCTTCTCCGGGTCCAGGATTTTGAAAGCCTGCTCGGTATAAGTCTTGGCCTTCTCCATCAGTTCCTCGGCCGTCTGCTGTTTGCGCACGCTGTCCTTATCGCTGGGGTCGCCGATGAGCCCGGTAAAATTGCCGATGAGAAAGGTCACCTCGTGGCCCAAATCCTGAAACTGGCGCAGTTTGCGCATGGTGACGGTGTGACCCAGGTGGATATCGGGAGCCGTCGGGTCGTAGCCGCAGTATACCCGCAGGGGTCGTCCCTCGGCCAACCGCTCCCGCAACTCGGCCTCCATAGTCTCTCTTATCTGCTCGTCGCCGAATTCGACCCCTTGCATCAGAATCGCCATCTGTTCATCTACGGATTTCATATCAATCTGCTCCG
>JAOZOT010000212.1:3051-6331 GCA_029933115.1 Anaerolineae bacterium
GCCTTTCGTGATAAGACACGACCCACAAGGCCTGTGGGTCGGTAGGGAAAGCGGATTGCAGGGCAGCGTGACCCGGCGGTCACGCCGTGCTCTACAATCCGCTGGAATAGGTGTAGATTCTATGGAACAGAAGATCTGTCATCGGCACACCTCAAACGCAATCTCGGGGTACTACTCACCCTCCCGCAGGTTTGGACGTTCTTTGGACACAAAAACGTGCCTCGATTGGATGTTGAATCCCACATAAGCCGTCAACCGTAACCTGCGGAGAGGGTAGGCTGGTTGCAATCTCTGTTGAATTATAGCCGAAGATAGAGGAAAAGGCAAGCGTGATTACCCGCATCGTGAGGATGGCGAGGGGAAGCCTTCGCTGGAGCGACGGTGGAGGGCGAATGGGTTGACCGGGAGCCTCCCACAGGTTGTGAAAACCTGGGGGAGGCCAGCAGTCCCACACCCGCCTCGCTAAATCCCCGGTGGAGTTTGTCAAAAGATAGGTTATCTGCTATACTTTTCTCACGATGCACGAGCCTTTAGACTCTTCGACCAGACTCGGCCTGGCGCGGGACAGGCAATTGGAGAGGGCCTGGCAGGTAAGGCTGGCTCACTTTCCCATGGAAATCGAGTTCGATAATCCGGTGAACACAGCGGTCATCAGCCTGACCGGGACACAGTGCGCTCTGGATTGTGCCCACTGTGGGGGCCATTACTTGCGAGGGATGCAACCCATCTGGGAAGCCAGGGTGGACGGGGCTACCAGTTGCCTGATCTCGGGCGGCTGCGACGCTCTGGGCCGGGTGCCGGTCACCACCCACCTGGACAGGATAAAGGCCATCCGCCAGGGCCGGGGCATGAACTGGCACGTGGGTCTGATAGGAGAGCGCGAGATCAGAGCCATCGCTCCCTACGTTGACGTCATTTCCTTCGACTTTGTGGGCGACGACGAGACCATCCGCGAGGTCTATGGCCTGGACGTGACGGTCGAAGACTATGCGCAAAGCTACCAACTGCTCAGGCGGTATGCCCGGGTCTGGCCTCACATCACCATTGGCCTGCGCGGTGGGGAAATCGGTCACGAGCACCGCGCTCTGGAAATTCTGAGCGATTTGGGGGTCGAAGGGTTGGTGTTGATTGTATTCATTCCCACTGCCGGCACCCGCTACGCCGACTGCCCGCCGCCCCCAATCGAAGCAGTGGTGGATATACTGGTCGAGGCTCGTTTGCGCTTTCCAGACAAGCCCCTCTACCTGGGCTGCATGAGGCCCCGAGGGCGCTACCGAATCGAGTTGGACCCGCTGGCTGTGCGCGCAGGCGTCAACACCATCGTCAACCCGGCCAGGGCGGCGGTACGTCTGGCCGAGGAGTTGGGCCTGACCATCAGGTGGGGCCAGGAGTGTTGCGTCAGGGCTGTCCCCAAGTCAAGGTGAAGTGAGGTGCAACGCACCTGTGATTGCTCTCTGAACGATTACTAAACAGAAGAAAGGCAGGTGGAGAAAATGAAGATTGACAAGGATTGCCGCTACGCGGAAACTCACGAGTGGGTGCGGATAGACGGTGACGAGGCCACGGTGGGCATCACCGATTACGCCCAACAGCAACTCTCCGACGTCGTCTACGTGGAGTTACCCGAAATCGGCGACGTCTTTGAAAAGGGAGATGTCTTTGCCACCGTGGAATCGGTCAAAGCCGCTGCCGATTGCTACATGCCCATCGGCGGCGAGATTATCGAGATCAACGAAGAACTGGAGGATGCTCCCCAGTTGGTCAACGAGGACCCCTTTGGAGCAGCCTGGTTCGCCCGGTTCACCGTCAGCGACCCCACGGAACTGGACGATTTGATGGATGCCGACGCCTACGAGAAATTCGTGGCCGAAGAGCAGAAGGAAGGAGGTTAGCCCATGTCCTATGTACCCCATAACGATGCCGACCGGCAGGCCATGCTGGCTGAGATTGGGGTAAAGAGCGTCGCAGAGCTTTTCGTGGACGTGCCAGAGGCGGTGCGCTACCCAGAGGTAAAGCTGCCCGAGCCCCTCTCAGAGATGGAGATTCTGGCAGAGCTGCGGGCGATGAGCGAGCGAAACGCTGACCTTGACCACTACGCCTGCTTTCTGGGCGCGGGAGCCTACGACCATTTCGTGCCCAGTGTGGTGCACCACGTGACAGGTCGCTCCGAGTTTTACACCGCCTACACGCCCTACCAGCCCGAGGTGAGCCAGGGCACCTTGCAGACCATCTTTGAGTACCAGAGCATGGTCTGCGCCCTGACGGGTATGGAGGTGGCCAACGCTTCCCACTACGATGGCGCTACCTCTATGGCCGAGGCGGTCATCATGGCCCTGGCCGTGGCCCGGGGGAGGCGCAAAAAAGTAGTCATCGCCCCCACCGTCCACCCCGAATATCGGGCCACGGTGCGCACCTACACCCAGGGCATGGGGCTGACCATCGTCGGCGACGAGCCCCCACACGGTGAAGGCGTGCCGCCCACTTCACTCCTTTTGGAGCCGGCCGGGGCCAGCCTGGAGCGGCTGAAAGCCCTCATTGACGACGACACAGCCTGCGTCATCGTCCAGAATCCCGATTTCTTCGGCCAACTGGAGAGCCCGACGGCCCTGCAATCGCTGGCCGAGGCCGCCCACGAGGCCAACGCCCTTTTCATCGTCAGCGCCGATCCCATCTCGCTGGGGCTTTTCAAGCCGCCGGGCGAGTACGGGGCCGACGTCGCAGTCGGCGAGGGCCAGGCCCTGGGCAACCCCCTCAACTTTGGCGGGCCATATCTGGGCTATTTCACCTGCAAGCAAAAGTACGTGCGCAAGATGGCCGGTCGTCTCATCGGCCAGACCGTGGACACCAAAGGGCGGCGCGGTTTTGTGATGACCTTGGTGGCCCGCGAGCAGCACATCCGCCGCGAGAGGGCCACCTCCAATATCTGCACCAACGAGGCCCTGGTAGCCCTGGCGGCCGGGGTCTACCTGGCGGCTATGGGCAAGCGCGGCCTGCGCACCGTGGCCGAGTTGTGCTACCACAAGGCCCACTACGCGGCCCGGCAGATCGGAGCCCTGGAAGGCTTTGACGTCCTCGGGCAGAAGCCCTTTTTCAAAGAGTTTGTGGTGCGCTGCCCCATGCCTGTAGCGGAGCTAAACAAGCACCTGTTGGAGGACTGGTGCATCGTCGGCGGCTACGACCTGGGCCGCGATTACCCTGGTATGGAGAACTATGCGCTGCTTTGCGTAACGGAGACGAACACCCAAGAGGAGATTGACCGCCTAGTGAAAGCTCTATGGGA
>JAOZOT010000213.1 GCA_029933115.1 Anaerolineae bacterium
TTGGCCACTAATGGGCCTGGATTACAAATCCAGGCCGGCACAATCTCAGGTTGTACCCCTCAGCCTTGGATCGAGGGCATCGCGCAGGCCATCGCCCAGGAAATTGAAAGCCAGAGTGGTCAGGCACAAGGCAATGGCCGGGGCAGCAATCAAATGAGGGTAGGAACGCAACCCCTTGAACCCCTCCGAAATCATCGCCCCCCAACTGGGAGTAGGAGGATTGACCCCAAGACCGATAAAGCTGAGGAAAGCTTCGAGGAAAATATAAGTGGGGATCTGCAAAGTCTCGGCCACAATAAGGGGCCCGATGATGTTGGGCAAAAGGTGACGGAAAATGATACGCCCTCCGCTGGCTCCCACAGAACGGGCCGCCTCCACAAACTCTTTCTCCTTGTAGGAAAGAACCTGACCGCGGGCCAAACGGGCCATCTGCAGCCAGTTGACGAGGCCAATGGCAATGAAGACAAAAAGCATACCGCCGGCTTTGCTGTCGAGTTCAATGATCGCCCCGGCGATACCTCCAGCCTCGCCCCGCCTGGAGAGAGCCTTAAAATAGACCTGCATCAAAATGACGAAAACAATGAACGGATAGGCGTATATGATGTCCACGATGCGCATGATGATGTTATCAACCCGTCCGCCGACATAGCCAGAAATAACACCGACAGTGAGCCCCACCAACAAGCTCACCAAACTGGCCACGATGGCTACGGACATGGAAACCCGGGCCCCATAGAGGGTGCGGCTGAGAATGTCCCGCCCCATGAAATCGGCGCCCAGCAGGTACTTATCGCCAGGTGGAGCGTAATTATCTTCCAGACTGCCCTCGGCGAAATGATAAGGGGCGATAACGGGGGCAAAGATAGCCACCAGGATGAGCAGGGAAATAAAGACGAGGCTGCTCACTGCCACCCGGTTTCTCGTCAACTGATACCAGGCATCTCCCCAAGGGCTCCTCTCCTTGCGGACGGGAGTCTCCAACCGTACGGTCCTCTCTGCGACAGCCATTTATCTCTCCTCTCAGCATCTACTATCCACCATCTGCCATCTGCCACAAGCCATCCGCCATCTGCTTCTGCTATAAGCTATCAGCTATTGGCTACTCATAGCGAATGCGTGGATCCAAGAAGGCGTAGGTTATATCCACCAATAGGTTGGCCATAGCGATGGCCAGGGCGAAGATAAGGGTAGTAGCCATGACCACCGGGTAATCACGATTGTTCACACTCTGCACAAAGTGCTTCCCCATGCCTGGAATAGCAAAGATTTGCTCCACCACAAATGTGCCGGTGAGAACGCCGGCAAAGATGGGGCCCATGATAGTCACCACCGGGATAAGGCTGTTTTTCAAAGCGTGACCGACGATAACCGCTCGCTCGGTCAAACCCTTGGCCCGTGCTGTACGGATATAGTCTTCCCTGACCACTTGCAAAAGGGAAGCTCGAGTCAGGCGGGCGATGTAGGCTGAAAAATAAGCACCCAGAGTCACCGCCGGCAAGACCACCTGGATGGGCCTTCCCCAACCAGAGGTGGGGAACAGTCCCAATTGCAGAGCAAAGATCCACATCAAGAGGGGCCCCATAACTATGGAAGGGACAGAGCGACCCACCACAGCGATAAAGGTAGACAGATAATCAACGATGCTGTTCTGTTTCAGCGCAGCCAGGATACCGGTCGGGAGTCCGATGAGAATGCTGAGGAACAAAGACACAGCTCCCAATTGAGCTGAGGTGACCAAAGTCCCGCTTATGATGTCGTTGACGGAGCGCCCCCGCTGCCGATAAGAGGGGCCGAAGTCCAGGCGGACCACACCCCACAGGTAATCCACGAACTGCTTCCATAGGGGGTCGTCAAGGTGATACTTGGCCTCCAGATTGGCCACCACTGAAGGAGGCAGGCTCTTGTCACCGACAAAGTCAAAAGGACCTCCCGGTATGGTGCGCATAGTTATGAAGGTAATGAGGGTTATGATGAAAAGAACAGGGATGAAGAATAAAATACGGCGGATGATGTATCTAGTCATTTTCTCTCCTCGACCTTGCGGAAGAAGCTACGTAGCCCCCCGTGGGGGGCTACGTAGCGATGAAAGGCTACAGCAGCCTATTCACCCTTAGCGGCCGCCTTGGCCTCAACGTCAATCCTCCAGTCTTTGATGGGGTCGCCGCCCAGCGCAGCACTGTATCGCTCCGTGACCCAGGGCTTGGTCATGGTGATACGTGTGTAGTGGTAGATAGGAGCAATAGCTGTCTCTTCCTCGATCAGGAGCCTCTCTGCCTCTCTGTAAAGCTCCTTCCGCTTCTCAGGATCCTGCTCCCTACCGGCCTGCTCGGTTATTTCATCGAACTTGCTGGGCTTGACCTCCTGGCAGTTGGGATCCACGCACCCACGGCGCACGCGGTTGGCGCCGGCATTAACGTTGAAGACCTCGTGTACCCAGTTGTTCTCATCGGGGTAGTCGGCACACCAACCCAGGCGGAAGATGTGGGGTACATCCTCCACAGGCGTGTCTTTCTTGAGGGTCTGCAGGTAGACCTTCCACTCCTGGGTCTCGATCTTGACATCAACGCCCAAGGTCTCCTTCCACATGGCCGTGATGGCCTGAGCGATCTTGGCGTGCGCCTCGCTGACGTTGTGCATCAGAGTCACCTCGGGGAAGCCTTCGCCGTTCGGATAGCCGGCCTCCTCTAGCCACTTCTTGGCCTGCTCCGGATTGTATTCGATGCCTACCTCATCCACCGGAGGGGCGCCAAAGATGCCCGGGCAAGCAAAGTGCTTGGCCGGAATCTGCTCGCCTTTGAGGACGTTGTCAATCAGGCTCTGGCGGTCAATGGCCGCCGAGAAGGCTTTGCGCACCAGGTGGTTGTCAAAAGGCGGCTTGGTGTTGATGAAACCGTAGTAGTAGGTGCACAGCCGGGGCTCGATCTTCAACTCCTTGCTCAGGACAGGGTCGGCCTTGATGCGGTCCATGTCCTCCAGAGGCGGTCCCCAGCCCGCATCGCCACCGGTGACGTCCAACTCGTTGTTCTCGTACATGGCCATCTCGGTGAAGTCTTCCTGCACCATGACCATCTCGATGCGGTCGATCTGCACATTGTCGGCATCATAGTACTTGGGGTTCTTGACCATGACCATCGAGGCCTCGTGCTCCCAGCTTTCCAGCATGTAGGGGCCGTTGGTGACAATGTTGCCTGGCTCTGTCCACTTCTCGCCATGTTCCTCGATGGCCGCCTTGGGCTGAGGACGGGCCACCCACATACCGGCGATGGCCGCGAAGTAGCCGGCCGGGTTCTCCAGGGTGAATTCCACAGTATAGTCGTCCACGGCCCTCACGCCCACGTCGTCCAGACTGCCCTCACCGGTGTTGGCTGCCTCGGCACCCTTGATGATGTAAAGGACATAAGCATAGTCCGAGGCTGTCTCTGGGTCAATGGTGCGCTTGACGCCGTAGACCACATCGTGGGCGGTGACCGGCCCTACTTCCTTGACCTCTTTGGTCTCGGGGTTGTAGTTGACCCACTTGACGTCGTCACGCATCTTGAAAGTCCAGACCAACCCATCGTCGGAAACCGACCATTCGGTGGCCAGTTCAGGGATAACGTTAGGCGTATCCTTCTCGAAGGCGGTCAGACCCAGGAAGAGCTGCTTGTCACAGAAAACAGAGGTGGTATCGGTGGCCAGAGCCGGATCGAGGGTTGGTGGCTCACCTCCCAGGTTCATATTCAGGACAACAGGCTTGGCTTCTTTGGGCTTGGGGCCACACTGCACAACAGACAGAGCCAACAAGAGAACCACCGCTACCATCAATATTCGGGCAAATCTTCCGCGGAACATTCTTTCCTCCTTACTTAATTTTGTGCATCTAGGTGAACGGTTGAAGTCACAAACGCTCGTATCTCTTTTGCTGCCTCACCCCCTTTCCAACTCTTTCGCAGGTTCTGAGTACGCTATTTCAGGCCGCTCCACATCCCCGTAGACTTGCGCAGTTAGTCGGGATGGGGGAAGTATCCCTCCACCACCCTTCTCCTCTTTCACCAGGCGGGAGAGCAGCCCACCGGTTCTGCTTTCGGGACCGGGAAAGTAAGCTTGAGGGGGTACCCCTCAAGCTCTCCGGGCCTCGCTGCGCAAGCCCCCCGCAAGGTCTCGAGAGGCCGTTGGGAGCCACCGACAACCCGCAGGAGAATGTGCCGGTATAGGTATCATGGCATCAGCCGATAGTCAAAAATTGTCAACTCTCTGGTCATTCGGAAGAAATAATATCCACTCAGCACATCATCATCAGTCAAGGGCAACACAGCTCTCTCAGAACCCGGCTGAGGAGTTCGCTCAGCGTGGACAGCGTACTCATAATCCAATGAGAAGTCAAACCCTTGACTTAGACTCAGACCAAGAACCACAAGGATGATGATGCCCAGTATCAGAAGTTGGACGAGCCAGGACAACTGGGCTATAAGAACTCTTCTCCTTCGAAGATAGGAGCACTCTTTTGGCTGCTCCAACCCGGCCCGAATCTTATGCCATACCTCAGGTGAAGGCTCTTCGCCAGCTACCGAGTCCCGAAGAGCCCAGCGGATCAGAGCATCAAGCTCATCGTTTGGGTATGGACTTTGTACTACCGACTGGGTCCCTTTATGGAAACTCATACGCCACCCCCGCTGGCAACCTCTCATCAGCTCCAAGCTTGCGTTTCAGATTCTGGCGGGCATAATACAAACGCGATTTGACAGTCCCTACAGGGCAATCCAAAATGTAGGCTATCTCCTCCAGGCTGAACCCGTTCAAATAGAAAAGGACGACTACCACGCGTTGTGCAAAGCTGAGGGAGTGAATAGCCTCCTGAACGATGCGCTGCAATTCTTCACGCTCCCAGGTACGCTCTGTAGAACCGCGATGATCGCCTACAAGCTGCTCAATCACTTCCCCTAATGAAGAAATCCATCGTTGTCGCTTCGTGACCCAGTTGTAACTGAGGTTAACCGCGATGCGATGAATCCAAGGAGATAAGGGAAGAGACACGTCTATCTTATCAATGTGCACGTAGACCCTCAGAAAGCACTCCTGCAGGATGTCCTCAGCAGCGCCCCGATCGCGGGTGATAGCTAGTGCCGTGCGATAAACCCGGCCTTTGTATTTGTCATACAGGGCTTCAAATGCGGCAAGATTCCCCTGTCGAACCAAAGGGATTAACTCACTGTCCTCGCCAGTTGACACCACAGCCCTCCATACCCTCAAGCCTCCTGTCCACTTGCTATACAAGGAAGCAGAGCAAAAGGTTCATTCTTCAGTAACTATTTGGCCATATTTTAAGCCTAATAGCCCGAAAAGTCAAATGAATCTACTCTCGGTACGAACAGCCCGTTCTCAGCAGAAAAAGCTATCAGGGTAAAGAGCCCAATAGCTTTTCTCGCCTCGGTCAACTGTGGATAATTTTATGGAATACGTAGCACCTGCCCAACATAAATGAGATGGATATTGGGCAGGTTGTTAACTGCAGCAATGGCCTGCGGTGTTGTACCATACCGCAGAGCGATGCGGAATAGATTCTCGCCAGGCTGCACTATATGGGTCCGTCCACTGCCCGGTTGAGGCGTGATGCTTCCTCCCCGAGGGATGGTCAGCTTCTGACCAACGTAGATGAGGTGAGGGTTACGAATGTTATTGGCTGCGGCAATGGCCTCTACAGTGGTGTTGTATTTCAGGGCGATGCGGAAAAGGTTTTCGCCCCGCCGGACAATGTGTACAGTTGGAGCGCCAGGAGTCCTCGGGGGAGACGTAGGGGTTGGGGTGGGGGTGTGGGTGGGTACCCCAGATGGAGAGGTAGGGGTAGCTGTGGGGATAACCACCGTAGTGGGAGAGGCAGCCAACGTTAGAGTGAGCTCAGGTGGCATCTCCCAGGGGCCAAGAGTCGGTGTGGCCCCCACGGCGACCACTGTGGCCCCGGCCGGCGCCTCAATGGTGGGGCTGGCCACCAACTGAGCCGAGGGTTCCGTGGCCGGCTTGGTTCTCGTGCAACCCACGACCACGACTATGATCAGAGCCAACACAATAGCGGTAGATGCACCTCTTTTCATGGCGTGCCTCCTTGCCCGATGTGGTGGGCCTGCTACTCAAACTGCGTAAGCACTAAAATCACATCTAATAATACCATAATTAGACAACTCCGTCAAGTGAGATTCTGTCAAGCCCGGCCCCCGAGCTAAAGCTCAGGGCTAAGCAGCTCAAGCCCGCTGAAGCGGGCTATCAACCTGCGTAGATGGCCGTTGACAGCGTGTCTGAAAAATGCTCGTAGTGGCGACTTGAGTCGCTAATGACCGGT
>JAOZOT010000214.1:0-2738 GCA_029933115.1 Anaerolineae bacterium
GTGATCTCACCCCCGCCTGCGACGGGGGCTTCATACCATGGTCTGGGTAGTGATCTGACCAGTATGACAAAGTCGTCTGCTAATAGCAGGCGACTTTTTTCAATCGGAAAAGACACAGGAGGAGAGCTATGATCGTCATGAAGTTTGGTGGCACATCGGTGGGCGATGTTGAACCCATCGCCCAGGCAACTCAGATTGTGCACGAGGCAGTGACAGGCGAATCGGCCTGGTTGGGTGGACTGGGACGGCCTTCTGAGTCTCCCCAGCCTGTGGTCGTCGTCGTCTCGGCCATGAGCGGAGTGACCGACTCTCTGGTCAAGGCGGCTACCTCGGCCGCCAACCGCGACGAGCAGACCTTCCGCCAAGTGAAGGACTCTCTTTTCGAGAGGCATAGAGCAGTCATCGAAGCCATCGTGGGAGACGGCGAGACCCACTCGGTCCTGTTGAGTGAGATTGAGACCCTCTTGCACGAATTCGAGAACCTCTGTCAGAGCATCTACATCTTGGGGGAGTTGACCGCCCGAGGACTGGACGCCGTCTCCTCGCTGGGAGAGAGGCTGATGGTCAGGGTCTTTGCCGCAGCCCTACGAAGCCGGGGGGTAGAAGCCAGAGCATTGGAGGCCACTACCCTCATCGTCACCGACGATAATTACGGGAGCGCCACTCCCCTCATGGATGATACACAGGCCAGAGTGCAGGCCAACCTGGTGCCCCTTCTGGCCGAGGGTATCACGCCGGTGGTGACGGGCTTTATCGGCGCCACCTCTTCCGGGATTGTCACCACTCTGGGGCGAGGGGGAAGTGACTACACAGCAGCTATCTTGGGCAATTGTCTGGACAGCCGGGAAATCTGGATCTGGACCGATGTGGATGGCGTCATGACAGCAGACCCTAGAGTGGTGCCAGAGGCCAGAACCCTGCCGGCAATCTCTTACGCCGAAGCGGCCGAATTATCCTATTTCGGAGCCAAAGTACTTCACCCCAAGACTATCCTGCCCGCTCTGGAAAAGGGCATTCCCATCAGGATCGTGAACACCTTCAATCCTGAGCATCCGGGTACACTGGTGGTGACCGAGGCTGAGCCGACAGGGAAGACTGTAAAGGCCATTACCGCTATCAAAGGGCTGAGCCTGATCACTGTGGAGGGCCGGGGGATGATTGGGGTGCCGGGCATAGCAGCCAAAGTCTTCTCAGCGGTAGCCAGGGAAGGCATCAGCGTCTTGATGATTTCCCAGTCGTCGTCGGAACAGAACATCTGCTTCGTCATCCAGCAGGAGGCCAATGGACGGGCTCTGCGAGCCCTGGAGAACGAGTTCGAGCTGGAGTTGGCCCGCCGCAACGTTGACCGCATCTGGGCTCAGGGAAACGTGGCTATCGTGGCTGTGGTGGGAGCAGGCATGAAAGGTACACCGGGCATCGGAGCCAAGGTCTTCGGAGCGTTGGGCCGGAACGCAATCAACGTCATTTCGGTGGCCCAAGGTTCATCGGAGTACAACATCTCCCTGGTTGTAGATGAAAAAGATGTGGACGATGCAGTCAGGTACATCCAT
The DNA here is from genome assembly GCA_029933115.1 of Anaerolineae bacterium. Lineage (GTDB taxonomy): Bacteria > Chloroflexota > Anaerolineae > E26-bin7 > E26-bin7 > E26-bin7. The sequence goes on from JAOZOT010000214.1 coordinate 1,551, forward strand.
CAGGAGTTTGAACTGGGACAAGCCTGCCTGTAAACGTGGAGAAGTGGGGTATGAGCCCACAATTAGGAGAGAGAAACCAGAGCGCGAGGAGCTTGGAAACATGGACAAAATCAAAGTTGGCATCCTGGGAGCTACAGGCACGGTAGGGCAACGCTTTGTGCAGCTTTTGCAAGACCACCCCTGGTTTGAAATCACTGCCCTGGCAGCTTCGAAAGCTTCGGCCGGTCGGCCTTACGGAGAGGTCTGCCGCTGGAAAGTCTCGGCCGAGATGCCCTCAGCAGTCAGGGACATGATGGTGGAAGAGTGCGCGCCGGGCCTGGACTGCGAGTTGGTCTTTTCGGCTTTGCCCGGCGAGGTAGCCGGCCCCATCGAAGAGAACCTGGCCATTGCCGGCTACTTTGTCTCCAGCAACGCTAAAAATCATCGCCTGGATCCCGACGTGCCTTTGTTGATCCCGGAGGTGAACCCCGATCACATCCAGATTATCGAACATCAGCGGCGTCAGCGCAGTTGGGAGCGAGGGTTCATCGTCACCAGCCCCAACTGTTCCGTGACCCCGTTGGCCTTAGCCCTGAAGCCTCTTCAAGACAGCTTTGGCCTGACCACGGTGATGGTCACAACGATGCAGGCCATTTCAGGGGCAGGGTATCCGGGTCTGCCATCCTGGGACATCCTGGGCAACATCATCCCTTATATCAGGGGCGAGGAGGAGAAAGTGGAGGCAGAGTCCCTCAAGCTGCTGGGACGCCTGGAGGCCAACGAGTTCCAGTCGGCTCCCATCGCCATTAGCGCCCAGTGCAATCGCGTGAACACCGTGGAAGGGCATCTGGAGGCCGTGTCGGTGCGTCTGGGACGAAAGAAGGGAACAACGCCTCCGACAACGGAGGCCGTGGTGGAGGCCCTGCGGAGCTTTACGGCTCTGCCCCAGGAACTGGAACTGCCCAGCGCGCCCCGGCAGCCCATCGTCGTGCGCGAAGAGATAGACCGCCCTCAGCCCCGCTACGACTGTGATCAGGGAGGGGGCATGGCTGTAGTCGTCGGTCGGGTGCGGGAATGTCCTGTCCTGGACTACAAGTTCATGGTTCTGGGGCACAACACTATTCGCGGGGCGGCCGGAGGGTCTATCCTGAACGCTGAACTGCTGGTAGCAAAAGGCTATCTTTCAGCCTGAGGTAGGGGCAGCCTTGC
>JAOZOT010000214.1:2838-6297 GCA_029933115.1 Anaerolineae bacterium
CTACCCCACCACGTGCACCTTGAGCATATTGGTGCGGCCTGGCCCGCCCAAGGGCACGCCGGCCGTGATGATCACGATGTCCCCCTTCTCGATCAGGCCCTCATCCAGAGCTGCCTGCACCGCAGTCTCTATCATCTGATCGGTGTGAGCGAATTCAGAGACCAAAAGGGGATATACTCCCCAGACCAAAGCCAGGCGTCGTTGAGTCTCCGGGCTGGGTGTGACAGCGATGATGGGAGTGGACGGACGGTGTTTGGCCACCATGCGCGCCGTGTGGCCCGATACAGTCGAGGAGATGATGGCCTTAGCCGATAGCTCCAGAGCGATCTCACAGGTGGCCTGGCTGATGGCCTCGGTGGGAGTAGAAGACGGTGCCAAGGCAGCTTTGTGCACCCACTCCCGATAGGGCAGGATTCGCTCTGCGGTCCAGGCAATTCTGGCCATTACGCGCACTGCCTCGAGGGGGTACTTTCCCACCGCCGTCTCGCCGGAGAGCATGACGGCGTCGGTGCCGTCCAAGATGGCATTGGCCACATCGCTGGCTTCCGCCCGGGTGGGGCGAGGGTCGTCTATCATAGAGTTCAGCATCTGAGTGGCAGTGATAACCGGCTTGCCCACTCCATTGGCCAGACGGATGATCTGCTTCTGGTAGATGGGCACCTCCTCGGCCGGTGCCTCCACCCCCAGGTCACCCCGCGCCACCATCGCCCCATCGCTGACTTTCAGAATCTCCTCAAAAGCTTCTACGGCTTCCCGCTTCTCGATCTTGGCGATGATAGGGATGGACGCCTGATTCTGCTCCAGCAGTTCTCTGAGCTGAGAGACATCTTCGGCCCGACGCACAAAGGAGAGGGCCAGGTAGTCTACCTTCTGCTGGACGGCAAAAGCTGCATCCTCACGGTCCTTCTCGGTCAGCGAGGGCAGATTGAGGCTCACTCCCAGCAGGCTGACACCTTTATGAGATTTCAGCGGCCCTCCGGTGACCACCCGGCAGTGGATGTCGGTTGAGCTCGCTTCCAGCACCTCCAACTCCAGCAGCCCATCGTCCAGAAGGATGCGACCGCCTGGCCGCACGTCCTCAATCACCTCCGGATGGGGAAAGTTCACCTCTCGCTCGTCGCCGGGCACCGGCCGAGTGGTCAGATTGAAATCCTGGCCTGGGCGCAGGGTGACCGGGGTGGCAATCTTCCCCACCCGCAGCTTTGGTCCTTGGAGATCACCCATGACGGCCAGCACCCGCCCCTCTTCCTGGGCCAAGCGGCGCACCAGGGCGATATTACGGGCGTGAGTCTCATGGTCGCCGTGGGAAAAATTGATGCGGGCCACATCCATGCCGGCGCGGATCATCTCTCGCAGAGTCTCCTCTGATTGGGAGGCTGGACCCAGAGTACAAACGATTTTGGTGCGGCGCATTTGGTCCTCCTTAACAGGCCCAATTTGCAACCTGGGGTCGAAAATTTGAGCCCGTGATCTAGAGTCTGGCGATGAACTCGCCCACGATCCTCGCCACCTCCCGTTCCCGTCCCCAGAAGAAATGGTCGGTGCCGGGCAAGATGTGGAGCTCCTTGGGCTCTGGCAGAGAGGCCACAAAGGCTCGCAGCCACTCAACCGGGCAGACGGTGTCACCCTCACCTGCCAGAAAAAGCTTGGGTTTGGTGTAGCTTTTCAACAGGCTCTCGTCTGGGTTCTCCACGTAAGGAGCGACGGCAGCCACGGCAGCAATGCGCGGGTCGTTCTCGATGTGGCGCAAGCCCACCCCTGCGCCAAAAGAGTAACCCACCAGGCAGAGCCTCTCCCTGTCCACCCTCTCCTGCCCCTCCAGAAAGTCCAACGCGCCAGCCACATCGGCCATTTCCCCTTCACCGTTGGCGTAGGTTCCCTGGCTGCGGCCTACCCCCCGAAAGTTGAAGCGCAGGGTTACGACGCCTCGCTGCGCCAGTTCCTCGGCGATGGCCACCACCAGGGGCACCTCCATGCTGCCGCCGTAGAGTGAGTGGGGATGACAGATGACGACACCTGCACATTTCCCTTCCCCGTCTGTAGGTGTAAGCAATATGCCTTCTAGTTGGATGGGGCTCGCCTCGCGGCTGTTGAAAGTGATATGATGTTGGGAGAACATTCGCGGGCTCATCATGGTTCTGACAGAGAAGAACTCCTCACGCAACGGAAGCCGATGTCCCCGCCCCGGCCACCGCGAACGTACCAGAAGCGACAGGCACAACGGGCAAACAAATGGTCACGGAACCACGAACCTCCCCGTACCACCTGATATTTTTCCCCAAAGTCATTGGACTTGCAGGTAGTACCAGGATAGGCCCTGAACCAATCGGCTGTCCATTCCCAGACATTGCCGGTTACATCCACCACTCCATAGGGGCTATCACTGACCGGCGAGTAAAACCCCACCGGTGTCGTATCGCCGACCCCTGCTTCTCTGGTGTTGCACTTGCCTTCAACCCACTCACTGCCCCAGGGCCACTTCCGCCCATCGTTACCTCGGGCTGCTTTCTCCCATTCGCGCTCGGTCGGCAGCCGTTTGCCGGCCCAGCGGGCGTAGGCCACAGCATCGTTCCAACTCACCTGAACCACCGGATGGTCCATCCTCCCTTCGAGGCCGCTATGCGGCCCCCAGGGGTGACGCCAGTCAGCTCCTTCGACCTGGGCCCATTTGCCGCCATCCCAGACCCGCCCGTATCCATCCCTCTCAGCCTGGGTACGGTAGCCAGTAGCCTCCACGAACCGCTGGAACTCGGCATTAGTCACTAGATAGCGGTCAATGTAGAAATCCGGCAGGTAAACCTTGCGCTGAGGTGTTTCCCGACTGAAGAAATCTTGTCCCGCCTGTTTAATCAGATTCTCAACCTCGGCCTCAGGGGTGCCCATCAGAAATTCGCCGGCCGGGATCAAAACCATCTCCTTGCCATCCTTCTCCCAGACAATGGCCTTCGGCAACTCTCTGGCCGCCCTGCCGGAGACAAGGTCAACCAACTTCTGGCTTGGTGGTTTAGGCACAGCTTCCATTGCCAACAAGCCCTGAGCCATCCTCCCTAACCTGCGCCTCAACTCGGCGATGTTCTCCCTGCCGACCCCATAATTGATGTAAAGGATGGCCTGCAAGTCAAAGGGCACATAGTCCTTGTGCTGGGTGATGAGGATGACCGGTTTGCCAAAGGCGTGAGCCAGACCTAGTTCGTAGAAGACGTTGGGGTTACGGCCGGTCATGTCAGCCACGATGAAACGAGCCCGCTGGATGTTCTGACAAATAGCGCGGCACATGATGTCGTGAATATGAAATTCCTCATCGGCCCGCAGAACCCGAAAACCCAACTCTTCCCAGGTGGGCTTGATGCCCTGCCGGTAGACTTCGTCAAACTCTGGCGCAAAGGGCATCAACACGAAGACCAGCCTGGGGTCTTCTTCGATCTCACCGGCAAAGGGGCACTCTCGACCTATTTTGAA
>JAOZOT010000730.1 GCA_029933115.1 Anaerolineae bacterium
TTTTCAAGGTGCCGAAAGTGTCAACCTATTTCCCTGAAAAAATGAACCATCCCGGGGTTGGACAAAGCTATTCTGAGCTTGGGCGCGGCGCGCATAGTCAGATTGGTCATCGCTGAGGTCGTCCGGCGCGAGGTGGAAAGGAATCTGTTGATCCATGCTGAGACCTTGTCTGTGGAGGCATCTGAAAGACTCCTGAGCGATTATGACCTCTTCCTTCGCCTAGCCCACGTTGAAATTGTCCCTCCCCCTTCTCCTGCTGAAGTGCGGAAGCACCGCTCTTTGATCCACCATCTGGCCGATGTTCCAGTCCTTCTGTCGGCTCTGGATGCTCAGCCGGACTGGTTTATCACCAACAATACAGAGCACTTTGACTCCCGAGTGGCAGAACAGACTGGTCTGCGCATTGTAACACCTCACGAATTTTTCACCGAACTGGCCAGAGCCCTTTCTCTTCTCTGAGAGGCTAATAGTCTCGCGACAGTAGATGACGGTTGCCGATGCGCACGTTGGTCAGGCCCGCTGCCCTGGCAGCAGCCTCGGCTTCTTCGGCGTGGCGCACCGAGGTGCGTGGCAGGTCGTGGATGTAGAAGTGAGGATGAAAGCCCAGCAAAGCGTAGGGGATGTCTGGATCGAGAGAAGCAATGAAACGGGCGATTTCCCCCACCTCTCTGGCGTCAATGTAGCCTGGCACCAGCAGGGTACTGGCTATCACTAGAGGTGGGTTGGGACGCTGGGGAATGTAGCTGGCAGCCCGGCGAAAATTCTCCAGCGTCCTCTTGTTGGTCACACCTGTCAGCGCAAGGTGCAGGTTCTCGTCGTAAGCTTTGAGGTCGAACTTGATGCAGCCGCCCGTTTCCAGCGAGAGTTTCACCGCCCGCTCCAGCAGTTTGGGTTGCATGGTGCCGTTGGTCTCCCAGCAGATACGCACACCCCGGTCGGCCAGGATACGGGATGCAGCCAGGGCGTGGGGCATCTGGGGTGTGGGGTCGCCGCCGAAGTAGCAGACACAGAAAGTGCGGGCATGGGCTCTGGCTGCCAACTCCTCTGCGCTTATCCCTTTGCCTCGAGGGTCCATCTGGCGGTAGTGCCAATTTTGACAAAAGAGACAGTTGAAAGAGCACGCCCCGTAAAAGACGGCCAGATTGACGTATCCATACTGAGTGTGCCCCTCGCAGACCCAATCGGCTACGCAGTTGGTAGGGAGGGGGTCGTAATACCAGTGGAGGATGCCTTTGGAAGGGGTTCCGGCCAAGTGCACCAACTTGCCCTGCTGATTCTCCCGCAGCCCGCAAAAGCCCCGCCGGCCTTCTGGGATGCGGCAGTCGTTGATGCACAGAGGACAACGCACGCCATCAGGGTCGCGTGGTGGCTCCGGAGGCAGGTCAAATTGGCGCCGCGTTTCAGCCTGTACTTCCCAAAGACCGGGCAATACTTCTTCGGGATGCTCACGAATGCAATCAACGCAAGCGCCAATGGTGGAAGCGATCAACGGCGATGTCTTGTGGCAGACTGAGCACTCGGCTTCAAGCTGTGGGGAGCGCGGCCAGTAGGCCATGATCTTCGATGCCCCCTCTCTTTATCTTGGCTCAGACTTCTG
>JAOZOT010000731.1 GCA_029933115.1 Anaerolineae bacterium
GGCGCGGGCATCGCCGGGATGGAAGCGGCCTTGTTGTTGGCCGAGGTGGGGCACAAAGTGTATCTGCTGGATAGCGCGCCAGGGATAGGCGGCTCCATGCACCTGCTGGATATGACCTTCCCCACCGATTCCTGCGGTATCTGCATCATGCTGCCCAACCAACCGGCCTACTGTCCCCCCATAGAATGTAGCCTGCATCGCAACGTCGTCATCCTCTCTTACGCCGAACTGGAATCCCTCAGCGGCGAGCCCGGAGCCTTCACCGCCACCATCCGCCACAAGCCCCGCTACGTGGACGTGGAGAAGTGCAACAACTGTGGTCTGTGCGTTGCGGTCTGCCCCGCGGAACGGCCTCACCCTTACGAGGGCGACTTGGCTCCGCAGAAGGCTATCTACCGCCCACCGACCCGGGCCATGCCGGACACATACCTCATAGACATGGACTATTGTACCCGCTGCGGCCGGTGCGTCGAGGTCTGCCCCACCAAGGCCATTGACCTGGACATGGAAGAGAGCCATTCAGAGATCGGGGTGGGGGCCGTCCTCCTCAGCCCAGGGTTCGCGCCTTTCGACGCCCGCCTCAAGGGCGAGTTCGGCTATGGGTTTTACGACAACGTCCTCTCCAGCATCGAGTTCGAGCGCATGGTCAGCCTGGCCGGTTCCACCCAGGCGCGGCTGAAGCGCCCTTCCGACGGCAAACCACCCCGCCGTCTGGCCTTCATCCAATGCGTCGGCTCACGGGATAACAACTGCGGCGCGGGCTATTGCTCTTCCGTCTGCTGCATGTACACGGCCAAGCAGGTGAGCGCAGCCAAGAAACTGGACCCCGACCTGGAGGTGACCGTCTTCTTCATGGACATCCGCGCCTTCGGCAAGGATTTCGAGCGCTACTTCGACAAAGTGCAGAGCCTGCCGGGCGTCACCTACCGGCGCAGCATGGTTTCGTCCATCCACCAGTACCAGCAGAGCCGCAACCTGCATCTGAGCTATGTGGGCGAAGATGGAACCTTGCGGGAGGAGGATTTTGACATGGTCGTCCTCGCCGTGGGTTTCGCCCCCCCGGAGGGATTCCAAAAGCTAGGCCGGGCATTGGGCATCGAGCAGAACGAGTATGGCTTCGCCGTGACCAATGATTTCACCCCGACCCTGGCCTCGCGGCCGGGCGTTTTCGTCGGCGGAGCCTTCCGTGAGCCCAAGGACGTTCCCGAAACGGTGATTGAAGCGGCCGCAGCCGCCGGAGAGGTGGCACGGCTGTTGGCGAAGGGCAAAGCAGGGCAGAGTCAGGCCGCAGAAGCGAATGTAGGACAAATTGGCAATTTGTCGCCCGTGCCTGGACGGGACGTGTCTGACGAGGAGCCCCGGGTGGGAGTGTTCGTCTGCCATTGCAACGGCGGGCTGGACGGCCTGATTGACACGGCCCAGGTGGCTGCTCACGCCCAGGGATTGTGGGGCGTGGCCTTGGCCCAGGTGGTGGAGGACGCCTGTACTCCTGAAGGGCTGACCACAATAGAGAAAGCCATCGCCGACGGCCAACTCAACCGGGTGGTGATCGCCGGCTGCTCGTCACGCCTTTACAGAGCCGAGTTTGAGG
>JAOZOT010000732.1 GCA_029933115.1 Anaerolineae bacterium
TCCGTAGTGCCTTTAGCCGAGGAGACCGTTCTGGAGCAGGCCGCTTGAACTGTGACCCTAATTTTGCGCAAAAATTAGGGGGTTCAATTCTGTGTGAACTTTCACAATATAGAATCCGTGGTATGCTCTCCTTGGAATCACTAACCAGGGAGGGCAGCAATGGCACCACGATTTACCTTGGCTTCGATGGAGTCCAGTACGAATTTCGGCCCCTTGGTGGCCCTGGGTTTCTACGTGCGCCACCATGACCTGTGGGCTCCTATTCGGCATCGGGTCCATTTTAATGAGCCGACCCACTGTAAGAAGCCGGTCGATGCCTTGTACGATATGTGGGTTGGCATCTTGGCCGGCTGTGAGGTCGTCTCCCAGGTGAACACGACCATTCGGGCAGACCCGTTGCTGGCCCAAGCTTGGGGGCGAGATCAATTTCACGAACAGTCCACTATCGCTCGTGTTTTGGATACCTGTGGTCCGCCTCAGGTCTACCAAATGCGAGAGGCCACGGAGTCGCTCTTTCACTGGCTGGGTTATGCCCACCGTCATGACTTCAGCCGTAGCCTGTTGCGAGTGGATATCGACTTGACAGGGATGTTTGCCAGCAAGTGGGCTGAAGGTAGTACAAAAGGCTACTTCAGCGGCAAGCGCAACGCTTATGGCCGACAATTGGTACGCATCGGTGCTACTGACTATCGGGAAGTGATCGCCTCCCTGCTCTATCCCGGCTTTCAGACCAGTCTGGCGTCTTTGCATCCGGCTGTTTTGACCCTGGAACGGGTGCTCTACCTGGACGAAGAGCGACGTCGAGGCACTCTGCTGCGTCTTGACGCCGGGTTCGGTGATGATGAGAACCTGGCTTGGGTACTGAGCCGTGATTATCAACTAATCGCCAAAGGCTACTCCGGCAAGCGAGCTGCCGCTTATGCGCGCCGGGTCAAACACTGGATCGAGATTCGGCCTGGAGAGCGATGGGTTGCCCTTTCTCCGATGCAACTCGTTTTCCCTGTGCCTACCCAAACTATCGTCGTGCGCTGGCTGACTTCCAAGGAACACTTCAGACATAGTCTGTACATCACCACCGACCTGGAGGCTACACCAATCGAAGTGGCTGCGACCTACGATGGCCGTGGAGCCGGGGAAGTCGAAATCCAGACAGATCACGCGGGTCTCTTGCTGCGTCGCCGACGCAAGCGACGGTTTGCAGCCCAGGAGATGCTAGTTCTCTTGAACGACCTGGCTCACAACTGGCTGGCTTGGCTCTACGCTTGGGTGTTGAAAGATGGCCCCTTCCATGGCTTCGGGCCAAAGCGGATTGTGCGTGACCTACTGACCATTCCAGGAGAGGCCGAAATCGTCAACGGTGAATTGATAGAGCTCCGTCTCAAGGCTTCACATCCCTATGCTGCAGCTATGGCTGAGGCACTGGAGCAATTGTGGCACATGCGAGACTGCTAATTTTGTGACACATTTCACAGAATTGATCCCCGGGTTTTTTGCGCAAAAATAGGGTGAGAGTGTAACTACCCAGACCATGGGATGAAGCCCCCGTCGCAGGCGGGGGTGAGATCACAGCTATGCCGGGTTACCGGGT
>JAOZOT010000215.1:0-3573 GCA_029933115.1 Anaerolineae bacterium
TTCGGGCTGAGCGGTGCAAGCGTGCTGAAGCACGCTCGTTTTGGGGCGGGGCTTTAGCCGGTGAGGGCGCTTCAGCGTCCTTGGGCTGCTCAGCCCTGACGTTTACGTCGGGGCTTGTGCTTGCTCAACGTCGCTTAAAATTATATCATATTCTCCACCCAATTGCCACTTCTCTGAGCCCTTGACTGACAGGCCAGGCTGTGCTATACTCAGAACAAGCCGGGTTCTGGGAGAACACCTCTTTTGGCCGGGTTTTGCTACCAAAAGGACCTCAAGGGAGAGTAATCAAAATGGCAGACAAAATGCGAGCCATGGTCAAAGCTAAAGCGGCTCCTGGGTTGGAGATGCAACTGGTTGACATTCCCACCATCGGGCCGCGCGACGTGTTGGTCAAAGTCAGGGCCGCCTCCATCTGCGGCACCGACCTGCACATCTGGAACTGGGATGCCTGGTCGCAAAGCCGCATCAAGCCGCCGGTCATCACCGGCCACGAGTTCGGCGGCGAGGTGGTCGCGGTGGGAGAGCAAGTCACAACAGTAGTGCCCGGCGATTTCGTCTCGGCCGAGTGTCACATCGTGTGCGGCACCTGCTATCAGTGCCGCACCGGCCAGTCCCACATCTGCCAGAACGTCTCCATCATTGGGGTGGACCGCGACGGCTGTTTCGCCGAATATCTGGCCTTCCCCGCCGAGAACGCCTGGCTGAACCCGCCGGACATGCCTGTCGAGTGGGCCTCCATCCAGGACCCCTTTGGCAACGCCGTGCACACGGCCCTGTCCACCGACCTGACGGCCAAGACGGTGCTGGTCACCGGCTGCGGGGTGATCGGCCTGCTGGCCATCAGCATTGCCCGGGCGGCCGGGGCAGCAGCCATCTACGCCACCGAGGTCAAGCCCTTCCGCATCGAAAAAGCCCGCCAGGCGGGCGCCACCGCCGTCTTCAACCCCCAGGAAGTAGACGTGGTGTGGGAGATCATGGAGGCTACCCAAGGACAGGGGGTGGACGTACTGCTGGAGATGTCCGGCCACCCCCAAGCCATCAAGCAGGGCTTCGCCCTCCTGAGAAATGGCGGCTACGCAGCCCTCCTGGGGATACCGGGCCGGCCAGTAGAGTTCGACTTGGCTAACGACATCGTTTTCAAAGGAGCCACCGTGCAGGGCATCTCCGGCCGGCGCATGTATCAGACCTGGTACCAGACTCGGGCCCTGCTGAATTCGGGAGCGGTGCAAGTTGACCCGCTCATCACCCACCATTTTCTATTCGAGGAAGCAAGCTTCAGGAAAGGGATGGAGTTGATGAACGCTGGCGAGTGCGGCAAAGTGGTCCTCTACTTCGGCGAGGCGGAGATGGAAGCAGCGGAGAGAAAACGCCGGGAGCGACAAGCGCAAGCGTTCAGCGATTAGCTTGAAGACTATGGGAACTGATATATTATCCACGGAACTGAAGGCCCTCCGTGACATCCAGCGGGAGATATTGAGGCGGCCTCAAGACCTGGACGCTGTTCTGGACCTGATCCTGCGCTGGGCCTCGCAACTGACCGAGTTCCACAGCGGTTGGCTGCTGCTGGCCGAAGGAGGCAGCTTGGTGATAAGAGCGGCCACCGACAGAAGAGACCTGGGGCGTGTATTGGATGTCGAAGACTCTGTGATTGGTATCGCCGTCCAAGAGGGAAGGATACTGAACCTGGGCGACGTTAACAAATATGAAAAATGCTCCAGGCTGTATAAGGTTCCCGCTGAGGGGCGGATGGTCAGCGAACTGGTCATCCCCATCCTGGACGAAGGCAAGGTCATCGGCGTGTTCAACGTGGAAAGCAGAAAACCCGGCGCTTTCACCGACGATGACGAGGAGAGATTGGCTGCCCTGGCCGACCAGGCAGCTATCATCATCAGGAACGCTCGCCTGGCCAAAGAGACGGAGGCCCTGCGACAAATCGAGAGCAGAATCCTGAGCGGCGATTTCGACATGGAAAGCATCCTGGACGAGATTCTGGCTACCAGCCTGGAACTGATCGGTTCCAGCATCGGGCAACTGCTGCTGCGAGACGGGGACGATCTGGTGGTCATGGCTACCACTGGTCAGGAGGAAGTGGGCCGGTTCCGGGTGAGGGTGGATGATTCCGTCAGCGGCTTGGCCGTCATTGAGAAGAGAGCCATCAATGTGCCCGACGTGCGGGTAGGGAAATTCGCCCAATTGTACAAGCCCGTCTTGGGAGGTGGGATGCGGAGCGAGTTGGTGGTGCCCCTGCTGGAAGAGGGTCGAGTCTTTGGAGTGTTGAACGTCGAAAGCGACAAGGTAGGGGCTTTCAACAGGCACGACGAAGAGCTCCTCACCGCCCTGGCCAGTCAAGCGGCCATCACCATCAGAAACGCCCGGCTTTACAAAGAGGTCGAAGCACTGCGGGAGATAGGAACCGAGATCCTCGACCGGGTCTTTGCCGTGGACGAGGTCTTGAACCTGATCCTCAGGCGGGGTCTGGACCTCATCGGGGCTCAGTTTGGGCAGGTGCTGCTCACCGACGGCGACCACCTGGTCATCGAGGCCACCACCGGCCAGGAGCCGCGAGGGACGAGAGTGGAGATAACCGATTGCGTCAGCGGCCTGGCCGTGCTGGAGAAAAGGCCCATCAACGCGCCCGATATCCGTCAGGGCAAATTCGCCCGGCTTTACAAAAAGTATCTGGGAGAGGAGATGCGCAGCGAGTTGGTGGTGCCCATGATCGAGAAGAACGAGGTCATTGGGGTCATCAACATCGAGAGCCGAGAGGTGAACGCTTTTGACCGGCACGACGAAGAGTTGCTGATGGCCTTGGCCGGACAGGCGGCCATAGCCATCAGGAACGCGCAGCGCTACGAAGAGGTGGAGCGGGCTCGTCACCGGGAAAAGCTGGCCGCCATCGGCGAATTGTACGGCGACCTGGTACACCGTATGAGCAACCCTATGGGCGCCATCCGCGCCTGGATCCAGTTCATCGTCAGCGAAAGAAGCGATCTGCTGCGGGAGGATGAGGAACTGGGCGAGGCGTTGGAGGAGATAAAAGCCAACGCGGAGAAAATGATGGACATGATCGGGCAACTCCGGCGGGATTCTCAAGAAATACAGGTGGAGCCGGTTGACCTGAAATCCCTCCTGCGCATTGCTCTGGAGAACATCGAAATACCTTCCTCTGTGCAGTTGATCGAGAAAATAAGCGATCCCCTCCCCCCTGTCCAGGCCAACCGGCGGATGGTCAGCTTGCTGGCCAACCTGCTCAGCAACGCTCTGGAGGCCATGCCCGCCGGCGGCACGTTGGAGGTCGGCGCTGAGATGACAGATGGGGGCAAAGAAGTCCAATTGTGGGTCAAAGACACAGGGCGGGGCATCCCTGACTATTTGCAGGGAGAGGTCTTCAAACCGTATTTTTCCACCAAGAAGGACAAGGGGCTTTCTCACGGTCTGGGGTTGTGGTGGGCCAAACTATACTTGGAGGGCCTCGGCGGGTCTATTGACTTCCAGAGCCGGAGCGGAGCGGGCTCCAGGTTCGTCGTCAAACTACCGGTGTCCAGTTCGTAGTGTGGGCTTTAGCCCGTCCAA
>JAOZOT010000215.1:3673-6247 GCA_029933115.1 Anaerolineae bacterium
AAAGTCCTCATCGTCGAGGACGAGGCGACTTGGCGAAAGCTGTATCAGAAAACACTGGAAAAGGAGGGCCATCAGGTCTGGACCGCTGACAGTCTGCCGGCGGCTTTGGACCTGCTGGATCGCCACTTCTTTCACGCCGCCATCGTGGATATCCGGCTGGTTGATGGCCAACCGGGCAACCAGGACGGCATTGAGGTGGTCAAGAGAATCTCCCAGGCGGACGAAGGCACCAAGGCCATCGTCATCACTGCCTTCGGCACCATCCAAATGACCAGGGACGCTTTCAAAAAGTATCGAGTCTTCGAGTTCATGGAAAAGCAGACCCACGATCAGACCCGGTTCTGTCAGGTGGTCGAACAGGCGGTAGCGGAGGCCAGAAGCCAGCTCCTGGAGCACAAGGTGCGTGGACCTGGCCTCAGAGACCTGGTCAGAGGTTTTTCGCCCCAGGAGATACAGGAGACCTTGGCCGGCGGAGGGCTGGAGGAACTGGATACTCTGTTCCGAGGGCTGCTCTACGACTTGTACCCTCTGTTGCCAGACCGCCAAGAGGCCCGGCTGATCGAGCGGGAAGGGAAGCCGGCTTTGGTGGAAACCTGCTGCTGGAGCAGGATGTTGGGCCAGCCTATTGTGGTGAGGTTTGGCCGACGACAAGAAGTGGAGGAGGAGGCCAGGGCATTTGACGAGCGCCCCCAGACAATGCGGACCAAGCTCAAGGTGAGAGCCGGTGCTCATTTCGGTGGCGTCGTCTATCAAGCCTCAGACCTGCCCTGGGAGAGATTTGCCCCTGGCGAAGAGAGCGCTTGGCAGGAGGCGCAAACGGGTGTATATCTGACTGAATTGGAGGAATAGCCGGTTGATTAAAGACGATCTCGCTAAACTCGTTGAAAAAGCTATCAAAAAGGCCCAGCGCAAGGGCGACCTGCCCAAATTCAAAGTGCCGCCTGTCCCTCTGGAGCGCCCCAAGCAGGCCGATTGGGGCGATTACGCCACGCCGGTCTGTATGCAATTGGCCCCTCTGGCGCGCATGGCGCCGGTCAAGATCGCCGAGGCCGTGGTCAAGCACCTGGCAGAGGCCGACTATCTGGGTGAGGTAAAAGTCGCCCACCCTGGTTTCATCAATTTTACCCTGGCCGACGAGTGGCTGACCCAGCAGGTGGAAACCATCCTGGCTGCCGGGGAGAGCTACGGCAGTCTGGATCTGGGCCGGGGCAAGAAGGTGCAGGTAGAATACGTCAGCGCCAACCCCACCGGTCCTCTGACGGTGGGCTCTGGGCGCAACGCCGTGCTGGGCGACAGCCTGGCCAACGTCCTGGCTGCGGCCGGCTACCAGGTCCAGCGCGAGTACTATGTCAATGATGCCGGCACCCAGATGCGCCTCTTCAACGAGACCCTCTACGCCCGCTATGCCCAAGCTCTCGGTCAGGACGAGCCGGTGCCCGAGAGAGGCTACCGGGGCAGCTACATGGTCGAGTTGGGGCAGCAGATAGCCCAGGAGCACGGCGACAAGTTCCTGCGGATGGACCGCCAGGAGGCTATCGAGGCGCTGGGTGAGATCGGCCTGAAGAAGATGCTGGCCGGCATCCGCAGCGACCTGGAATTGATGGGCGTCCACTATGACAATTGGTTCTCGGAACGGAGTCTCTACGAGGATGGCTACTTTGCCCAAATCATGACCATCCTGCGCCAGGGGGGGCACATCGCCGAGCGTGAGGGGGCGGTGTGGTTCAAAGCCAAGGAACTGGGTGGTGGCAAAGACGAGGTAATCATCCGCTCCACAGGCGAGCCGGGCTACTTTGCCTCGGACATTGCCTACCATTACAACAAATTCGTGGAGCGGGGCTTTGACTGGGTGATTGACATCTGGGGGGCTGACCATCAGGGTCACGTGCCGCGCATGAAGGCCATGATGCGCGCCTTAGGGCTGGACCCCGAGCGGTTGACTCTTATTATCTACCAGTTGGTCACCCTCAAGCGGGGTGGCGAAATCGTGCGCCTCTCCAAGCGCACCGGCGACATCATCACCCTGCGGGAGGTGCTGGAGGAGGTGGGGCCGGACGCGGTACGCTTCTTCTTGCTGGCGCGGGCCGCGGATAGCCAGATGGACTTTGACCTGGATCTGGCCAAGGAAGAATCGGCCGAAAATCCGGTCTACTATGTCCAATACAGCCACGCTCGGATTGCCAGCATCCTGCGTTACGCTCAAGAGCAAGGGGTCACCAGCACCAACGGCGATGTGGCTCTGTTGACCCACCCTAGCGAATTGGCCCTCATTCGCCAGATGCTCAAGCTGCCGGAGATCGTGGCACTGGCAGCTCAGAATCTGGCTCCTCATCATCTTGCCTATTATGCCCAGGAACTGGCTGCGGCCTTTCACATCTTTTACCGTGACTGCCGGGTTGTTTCCTCCGATCCGGCCGATGCTGAATTGACCCAGGCTCGTCTCAAGCTCGTCTTGGCCGCCAAAATCGTCCTGGCCAACACCTTGCGTCTCATGGGGGTCAGTGCTCCGGAGCGGATGTGAGCATGATAGCGGAGCTCGTTGACCTTCCCGAAAGCTACAAAGGTGCGTCGGCA
>JAOZOT010000733.1 GCA_029933115.1 Anaerolineae bacterium
GGCCGGGTGTATCTGGGAACGAATTTACGGGGGCTGTACCAAGGGAGAGAGGAATATGGCAGTCATTCAGAAAAAGATCAGACTAGTTGGCTCCAAGGGCGAACAGACAGTGATGGCCATTTTCGATTCAGGAGCTACCTATTCGTGTATTCAGCCTCAACTAGCCAACAAACTTGGAATCATGGATGCTTTGCCTGAGCCCATGGACTTTGGCCCAGCGGAGGAAGGCCAGAGTTTGGTAGCAGAAGAGGCAGTTCGGCTCAACTTTCACCTGGATGGCTACCGCTTCTCCGATGAGTTCATGCTGATTCCGAAGCTGTCTGAACCGGTGATCATTGGTGCGGCGACCCTCCAGAAGTGGCGGATGAAGCTGGACTTTGAAGCCGACGAGGTCATCATAGACCCCCGGGTGACCAAATTGCGTCTGCTGCGGTGCATCCAGTCGTAAGGTCGGTGTGGCAACCAACTATGAACCAGATTCCGACCTCGCCCGCCGAAGCGCAGGCTTTTTTGCAGGCGCGTTACGGACGGCCAGAGGCGGCGTCCATCACTCCCCGCCGGCGGGTAGCTATGGCTCTGCGGCACGAGGAGCCGGATCGGGTACCCTTCGATTTCTGGGCCGTGCCCGAAGTGTGGGCCGGGCTGCGCCGCTATCTGGACACAGATGACGATGGGGAGGTCTTGCGTTTGTTGGGCGTTGACTGCCGTTGGGTGCGACCCGATTACGTGGGGCCGGCTCCCATCGTGCATAAGGACGGCAGCTACTACGATGCTTTTGGCACCCACCGTCGCTCAGTCTCTAACGAATTCTGCACCTACGAAGAGTACGCCGGTCACCCCTTGGCCGGTGCCCAGACGGTGGCCGAGGTGGAGAGTTGGTCAGGTTGGCCCTCGACGGAGCACTGGGACGTCAGCACCTTGAAAGACAAGATTCAAGCCCTCAACCGGGAGACGGAATACTGGCTGTGTTACGAGGTGGGGGGCATTTTCGAGTGGTCGTGGGGGCTGCGGGGCTTTGAGCAGTTCCTGCTGGACCTGGTAATCCAGCCAGAGATAGCCTGTGCTATCATGGACTGCTATACCGACCTTTACATCGCCAACGTGACCCGCGTGCTGGAGGCTGCCGACGGCGGCATTGACATGGTGTACACCTACGACGACATGGGCACCCAGCGGGGGCTGCTCATTTCGGAGGCTATGTGGCGGGAGTTTGTGTTGCCTCGTCACCTGCGGCTGAATGAGGCTATTCGCCGCTTCCCGGTCAAGATCATGTATCATTCCTGCGGGGCGATCTACCCGCTCATCGGAGCCTTCGCTGACGAGATGGGCATTGACGTGCTCAACCCCCTGCAACCCCGGGCGGTTGGCATGGACGCCGCACGCATCAAAAAAGAGTTCGGTGACCGGCTGTCGTTCTACGGAGCCGTTGACATCCAGCAGACATTGCCCAGAGGCACCCCCCAGGAGGTGCAGGCTGAGGTACAGGAGCGCTGTCGGGTGCTGGGCTGTGGCGGGGGTTACATCTGCGCTTCAGCCCACTATATCCAGGCGGACACACCTTTGGAGAACATAATTGCCATGTACACC
>JAOZOT010000734.1 GCA_029933115.1 Anaerolineae bacterium
CAAAGTCTTCTCCAAGGAAGGGGCCAAGGTCGTTGTAGTAGATTGGGATGAAGAGGCGGGTAAAAAGACGGCCGAGGAGATTCGTCAATCGGGTGGCGACGCCATCTTTGTCAACTGCGATGTGTCGAATGAAGAGCAGGTCAAGGCTATGGTGCAGGCGACTGTAGACAAATACGGTCGGATTGATGTGCTGGTCAACAACGCCGGTATTGGCGTCTACAAACCGGTGTTGGAGGCGACCGGTGAGGATTGGGACCATTGCCTGGCCGTCAACCTCAAGAGCGTGTTCCTTTGCTCCAAGTACGTCATCCCTCACATGCAGGCGGTAGGCAAAGGCGCCATCGTCAACATCTCGTCGGTGCACTCGCACGCCACAGTTAACGGCGTCGCGCCCTACGCGGCTTCAAAGGGCGGTATCACGGCGCTGACGCGTAACATGGCTATTGACTATGGCCCTACCATTCGAGTGAACGCTATCGCCCCCGGCTGGGTGTTGACGCCCCTCATCCAGAGCATTTTCGATAGCTACGACGACCCTGCCGAGCAGCAACGCCTGGTCGAACAGAGGCAAGTGATGAAGCGCATTGGTCGGCCAGAAGATATTGGCCACGCCGCCGCTTTCCTGGCCAGCGATGAGGCCTCGTTCATCACCGGCACCCAGCTTTTTGTGGACGGCGGTCTGACAGCTCAACTCGAAAGCTGGTGAGCGGAGGGGTGTATCGCTCAAGGAGAAGCAATGCAATGAACGAAGGTATAGCGCGACAGGTAGCAGACACCGATAACCAGGTCTCGGGCATCCTGGTGTTGACTCCAGCCGAATCCAAACGGCTCATCGCCAGGGCAGTGGTGGCCATGCCCCCGGTGAAAAAAGCCCTGGAGAAAGGCCGGATCATTATCGCCAACGGCACCACCACAGCCTTCATAGCTGAGGAAATCTTGGGCCGCCCGGTGTCCAAATACCGCTACGCGGCCGGCTACATCGGCGAAGGCAAGTTGGCCGTCACTCCATCGGAACTGAGGATGGAAGCCTACGTGTTGGTGGATGGCCGCCCCGTGGATGTGCCGGCCAAGGAGATAATCCGGGAGTTCGAGGCTGAAGATGTCTTCATCAAAGGCGCCAACGCTGTGGACCCTGAGGGTCACGTGGGTTTCTTGATGGCCAGCGACCGGGGTGGAACTATCAGCATGGCTCAGGGCACTCTGGTCGCTCGGGGGTGTCACTTTATCGTGCCTGTGGGCCTGGAGAAGTTGGTGCCCTCAGTCAGCGAGGCCTCCCGCAAGTGTGGCATCCTGCGCCTGAAGTATGCTATGGGCCTGAAGGTGGGCTTGATGCCGGTGGTCAACGCCACGGTGGTCACCGAGATTCAGGCCCTGCGTATCCTAGCCGGTGTGGAAGCTACTCACGTGGCTTCTGGTGGCATCGGTGGCTGTGAAGGGGCGGTGACCCTGGTAGTAGAAGGTACTGACGCGGCAGTGCGGCGGGCCTTCGAGGTGGTGGAAGAGCTAAAAGGAGAGGCACCGGTGCCGGTGGAGACTCAGTAGACCGCAGCTTTTGCTCGTGTGCCCTCCCGCAGGTTGCGGACC
>JAOZOT010000216.1 GCA_029933115.1 Anaerolineae bacterium
TAGAGCCGATTGCGCTCTGAAGCTTCGCTGTGGCCGGGCGTGGAGTGTGAAGCGTGGGCGGCATTTGACACACCGGGCGAATCGTGTTACTATGTCTCAACCTTGTGTGCGAGGCGAGGGATGATGCGTGTGCTGTGGACCAGTCCTCATTGCCGACCGGATTGGCTGGATCGCCTGGGTGAGGAGTCACAGGGAGGCCAAAGCGTGGTGATGAACAAGCTGCCCCACGCCTTAACCTGGTCCGATCCAGGCGTCCACGTGGACATTTTCACCCGCCTGCAAGATGACGATCCCCACGCCGTCAGCCCGGTCAAGTTCCTTGACGGTGACCTCCGCGTGCGGCTGATCCGTCTCCCCTGCGGTCCCACCGACCGGTATATCCCCAAAGAGTTCCTCTACGGAGAGTACATCGCCGAGTTCGTCGAGCACATCCTGGCTTTCGCGGCCTGCAATGGGCTGCGTTACGATTTGCTGCACGGTCACTACGCCGATGGCTGGGAGACGGTCACCTCTCTCAAGGCTTGCTGGCCTCATCGTCCTCCAACGTTGCTCACTACTCACTCCCTGGGTCGGCGCAAGCGCGAGGATGCCCTGGAGCGGGGGGAGGGCACACCGGAGGAACTGGACCGGCGCTACAATTTCCAGGCCCGCATCGCTTCCGAGGAGCGCTCGCTGGCTGCCGCCAATCGCATCTTGCCCCTCTCGACTCCTGAGGCCGAGTTCCTGACCGCGCACTATGAGGCTGTCTCCCCTGGTGACCCGCGTCTGACCGTCATCCCCAATGGCATTGATCCGGCCGATTTTCCATCAGTCTCACCGGAGGACCGGCTTCGGGTGCGGGCGGACCTGGGCGTGGCCGCTTCCGAGTTTCTTCTGTTGGTGCCCTCACGGGTGGACCCCCGTAAAGGGCAGGAGAATATCTTGCAGGCGATTGTTGAAGCCCGGCCCGCTCTGGCCGGTCGGCCTTTCCGCCTCCTGTTCCTGGCCTGGTCCGAGTCACCCAATGCCTATGCCCGTCGGCTGGAGCAGTTCATCGCCGAGCAAGGTCTGGGTGATTGCGTCCTCACCCGTCCCTCGGTGCCTCACGAGCACATGCCCGGTTACTTTGCCGCCGCCGATGGGGTGGCGCTCCCTTCGCAGGAGTACTTTTCCATTGTCATGCTGGAAGCGATGCTGTTGGAGCGGCCTCTCATCGCCAGCGTCCACGGTGGCTCGCGGGACGTCATCACCGACGGGGCCAACGGCTTTCTGGTAGACCACAACGATGTGGCGCAATTGGCCCAGGCGGTGGTACGTCTGGTGGAAATGGGCGAGGCGGCGCGGCGCGAGATGGGGCGTCGGGCACGCCAGACTGTTCTGGAGGGTTACACCTGGGATCAGGTCGCCCGCCGCCTGCTGACCATCTATCGTCAGGTAGCCACATTTTAACACATCTGTCGAAGGGGGGCAACATTTGAGATGGCGTGTCCTTCCACTGTCTTGGATCGGCCTGAGGTCTTGCAGGTGATGTTTTACCCCCGGCGCAGTTGGCCGGGGGTCTCGCTGGTGTCATCCGTGCGTGATGGTCAGGTGGAGGTGGAGCCGGGGGTCTCTGTGGGCTACAGCCTGCACTTGGCCGGGCCGGAAGCGCCGCTTATCCTCTACTTCCACGGCAATGGCGAGGTCGTCCGGGACTATGACGTCATTGCCCCTTTTTACACCGGCCTGGGCATCAGCCTGCTGGTGGCCGATTACCGTGGCTACGGCTGGAGCGACGGTTTTCCGACGGCCAGCAGCCTGGTTCACGACGCCCCTCTGCTCTTTGAAGCGCTGGAGCAGGTGCTGGAGGAAGCGGGGGCTCCTCCGCAGCGGGTTTTTGTCATGGGGCGCTCGCTGGGCAGCGCGGCCGCTATCGAGGTGGCTCGCCATCACCAGGAAGCCATCGCCGGGCTGATCATCGAGAGCGGGTTCGCCCACACCTTGCGCCTGCTGGCCCGGCTGGGGGTGGTGCTGGAGGAGCTGGACGAGGGCCAGGATGTCTTTGCCAACCTGGCCAAGATCGGTCAGATCAGCCTCCCTACACTGGTCATCCACGGTCAGATTGACGCGCTTATCCCTGTTTCGGAGGGCGTGGCTTTATACGAGGGCTCGGCGGCCCCAGAGGGTGCCAAACGGCTGGTGGTCATCCCCGGTGCTGGTCACAACGACTTGCTGGCCGTCGGTGCGGACACCTATTTTGAGGCCATCCGCGATTTTGTGTTAGGGTGATGAGAGGAGGTTATCATGAGCAGCTTGCATAGCCAGGATGTCTTTTCTGTCCTTGTCGCTTACCTCCTTGGGGCGTTGCCTTTCTCTTACCTGATCGCTCGTTGGCGGGCGGGGATCAACATCCGCGAGCACGGGGAAGGGAACGTGGGGGCGCGCAACGTCTACCATGTGGTGGGGCCGGCGTGGGGGGTGCTGGCCAGCCTTTTGGACGGGGGCAAGGGGTTGGCTGCCTACTTGGTGGCTGAGCGGTTGGCCCTCTCGCCGGCGACCGTTCTGGTCTGCGGCTTTGCTGCTCCCCTGGGGCACGACTTTTCCCTGTTTCTCCGCTTCCGGGGGGGCAAAGGGGTCGCCACGACGATGGGTTTCCTCCTGGGTTTGCTCCCCTTCTCCACCTTGGGCGGGAGCCTCCTGATTGCCTGCGCCTATTTTTTGACCCGGGATTTGAACAAGGCCCTCGTCTTGGGAGTGCCGGGCGTCATCTTTTTGCCTCCCGTCTTTGGCGCGCCTCTGTGGACGGTGCCCTACGTCCTTTGCCTGTTCCTGCTGCTGGCGGTGAAGAAGGTGCTTGACATGCCGCACGAACGGGCAGTTTGGGCGCGTTGCCCCTGGGAGGAAGGGCAACCGGGATTTCATCCAGACTCGAAAGCTAGCGAGGAGTCGGTGGCACGCCTATGAGTGGTGGGGGTATTTTATCTCTCGTCAACTATCAGGTGGTGTTAACTTTTATCCTGGTACTGGTGGGGCTCAACCTTATTGCTAACCTGCGCATGTTGGAGCAGGCTGCCCCGCGGGGGGAGGGGCCGGCGGCTATTCGGCCGGTCTCGGTGCTGGTTCCTGCGCGCAACGAGGCCCGCAACATCCGTCGCTGCCTGAGGTCACTTCTGGCTCAGGACTACCCGCTGTTGGAGGTGTTGGTGCTGGACGATGGTTCGACTGACGCCACGGCCGACATCGTGGCGGAAATGGCGCAGGAGGACCAACGCTTGCGGCTGATACACGGCCAGCCCTTGCCCCAGGGGTGGATGGGGAAGAACTTTGCCTGCTACCAACTGGCCCGACTGGCTCAGGGGGATTGGCTGCTTTTCACCGATGCTGACACCGACCATCGGCCGGGGGCTTTGGCTTGGGCCATCGAAGCGGCCCAGCAGAACCAAGCCGACCTGGTGAGCCTGATCCCACACACTGTCACCCACACTCTGGGGGAACAGCTTGTCCTCCCCATTATTCCCTTTGGCCTTCTCGGCTGTTTCCCTTTGGCGTTGGGCAAGTGGCTGCGCATCCCTTTCCTGACGATGGCCCTGGGGCCGTTTATGCTTTTCCGACGGGAGGCCTACCGGCACGTTGGGGGGCACCGGGCGGTGCAGGGTGACATCGCCGAGGACGTGGTTCTGGCCCGCCAGGTACGGCGGGTTGGCGGCCATGTGGTCCTGCTGGATGGCTCGGAGCAGGTGGACGTGCATTTCTACCGGGGTTTCCGTGAATCGTGGCATGGGCTGGCCAAGAGCGCCTTTGCCGCTCTGGAATATCGCCTCCTGCCCAGCCTCTTGATGATAGGTTTCTACGGCATCCTCTTCCTGCGGCCGGTGGCGCTTCTCTTTCTGGGACTTTGGCAGGGAGGGATGGAGGATCCGATCCTGCGCTTGACCCTCTTTCAGGTCTTTCTGGGCAGCGGCTTATGGTACATTGTCGCTGTGCGTTTCCGCCTGCCGCGGAGCGTCGCTTTCCTCTATCCCCTCACCGTCTTGCTCACCATCCTCATTATGCTCGATTCCATCCGTCGCTCAACTTTCAGCGGCATTGGCTGGAAGGAGCGAGTCTACCATGTCCGCGGGGGCTCGCTGCGCCACTGAGCACAGCCTTCGCATAGATTGTTTTCTTTTTGGATGTTTGTGGGTTGCTGGTTTTTGTAGGACATCGACTACGCGAAAAACAACATCACCTCCCCGGAGCGGGAGCTGCCTTTGGACGAAAGTTGATGGACAAGATATTCAACCCTACCAGTATCGTCGTCATTGGGGTCTCTGAGCGCCCCACCAACATGGGCCGGAACATCATGGCCAACTTGCTGGACTTTGGCTACGGAGGTGAAATCTACGCCGTCGGTCCGAGAGGAGGGGTCGTCTTCGGCCACCGCATCCGTACCTCGGTAGAAGAACTGCCCCGGGGGATTGACCTGGCCGTGATCTTGACCCCGGCTCACACCGTGCCCGATTTGGTGGACGCCTGCGGGCGACGAGGCATCCGTCGGGTGGTGATCGAATCGGGGGGCTTTGGCGAATTCTCGGCCGAGGGGCGGAGGCTGAGCGAGAAACTGCGCGCCGCAGCCCGCAAATGGGACATCCGCTTCGTAGGCCCCAACTGCATCAGCGTCATCAACATGAACGGCGGAGTCTGCCTGCCATTCGTCCGCCTCCAACGCCACACCCTCAAAAAGGGGCGGGTTTCGATTGTATCGCAGAGCGGAGGGATTACCATCGTCTACGCCAATCTCTTTTCCTACGCCGGGCTGGGCATCAGCAAAGCCGTCAGCATGGGCAACAAGCTGGACCTGGACGAGACGGACTATCTGGCCTATCTGCTGGAAGACGAAGAGACCGACATCATCTGCCTTCACCTGGAGAGCATCAAAGATGGCCGACGGTTGATGGAGCTGGCCTGCTCCTCGCCCAAACCGATCCTCCTGCACAAGACCAACGTCGGGCGGGCCAGCGCCCACATCGCCCAATCGCACACGGCCGCCCTGGCCAACGACGACCGCATCGTGAGTGCGGCCGCCCGGCAGGCGGGGATGATCCGCGCCCGGAACTTTCGCACCACGGTCAATTACGCCAAGGGGCTCTCCCTGCCGCCGGTGAAAGGCAACTCCCTGGTCGCCATCTCCCGCTCCGGCGGGCGGGCCGTGGTCGCCGCCGACGTGGCCGCAGCCTTCGGCTTCGACCTCTATCCCCTCCCCCACGAGTTCCGGGAAAAGGTGAAAAGCTTCTTCCGGGCCAAGGTCATCGAGCCCACCAACCCCCTGGACCTGGGTGACCTCTTCGACTTCAGGATTTATGTCAACATCCTGGAGGAGTGCCTGAAGATGGAAGAGGTGGACGCAGTGCTCATGGCTCACGCCTACAGCGGCCTTCTGGAGCGCAAGCCCACTCACCGCCTGACCCACGCCGTGCGGGAATTGGCCGCAAAATACAACAAGCCGGTCGCTCTGTGCCCCTTCTCCGAGGGCGAAGAGGTCCTCTCCCTCAAGGAGGCGCTGGACTACCCCCTCTTCAGTGAGATCGAAGAAGCCGTGGAAGCCCTGGCCGTCTCCCGCGACTACTACCGGGCGCGGAAACGCGGAAAGGCGGAAGGCGCGGAAAGGCCCATCTCCCCTCTGCGCCCCAAGGATGAATTCCAACGCATCCTGACCTCCCCTCAGGGGAATGGTGCTCTGATGATCCACCAGGCCCTGGAAATATGCCAAAGCTACGGCATCCCGGTGGCCGGGTGGGCCACGGCCTCCGGCCCCGAGGAGGCGGTGGCAGCAGCGGCGAGACTGGGCTACCCGCTGGCCCTTAAGGTCCTCTCCCCCCGCCTCTCCCACAAGTCGGACGTGGGCGGGATCGCGTTGGGCATCGAAGACGAGGAGGGCTTGAAACGAGCCTGCGCAGAGATGCTGAGCCGGGTACAGTCAGCAGCGCCCGACGCTCCCCTCGAGGGCTTTTTGCTCCAGAGGATGGTCTACGGCGGCCGGGAGGTGATCCTGGGCGGCAAACGGGACCCCAGCTTTGGGCCGGTGGTGATGTTCGGGTTGGGCGGCGTATATGTGGAGGTGTTTGACGACGTGGCCTTCCGCGTGGCTCCCCTCACCCGGCGAGACGCCGAAGAGATGGTCGCCGAGGTGAAGGGCAGCCGCCTCCTGCGCGGCGTCCGTGGGGAAAAGCCCTCAGACGTGGAAGCAGTGGTGGATTGCCTGCTCAGGCTCTCGCAGCTCCTGCAAGACTTTCC
>JAOZOT010000020.1 GCA_029933115.1 Anaerolineae bacterium
GGCGGGAACAGCGAGATTGGAGCAACCAGGCCGCTATAAGAGCGTGTCTGAAAATCCAGGGGGCGGCGCTCGTAGTAACGACTTCGGTCGTTTTTAGCCGCAGAACACCGGTCATTAGCGACTCAAGTCGCCACTACGAGCATTTTTCAGACACAGAGGCCCTTTCGTAATTCACCCGCAGAGGGGACGGCTACCCTCCCGCAGGCTTGAAACTCACTTTGGCAGCAGACTGAAAGCCACCTCACGGGCATAGCCTTAGCGGGGATACCGCCTCAGCCTGCGGGAGGGTGAACCCCCGCGAATTATGAAAGGCTCTCACACGCTGTAAGCCTGGATTGGGCTTGCGCAGCGAAGCCCGGATCACTGCTGGGAAGGAGCTACGTTTTAGGAAATCACAAATGGGTCAAGAAGAACAATCTCTTGAACGACAAGCGGCGAGCTTGGTACCTCTGGATCAGTTCATCGAACTGGCCACCCACCGCAGCCTGGAAGACCTGCTGACCGACGCGTTGGCTCTGATGATACGAACTTTTAACGCCAAGGCCGGCTCTCTGATCTTTGCCCGGGTTCCTCCATTGTGTATCAGGCAGGGCGAGTTTGATTTCGATAAAAAAGCCGTCGAGCAAATCAGCCGCTGGGAAAAGACCATAGAAGACAAAATAGACTCGACCTGGGAAATCCAAACGCCTCGCCTATCACCCATCACCATCCATCCCCTCTCCGATGGCAAATTGATTCTGCTGACCATACCCCTCCTGAGTCAGGTGAAAGTCATTGGCTCTATAGGTCTGGTATTTGAGTCGGGACGGGAGCCAGACAATTATCAGCACCAGGTGCTGATACGCTTCGTGCGGGGCCTCAGCAACATGGCTCAACTCACCGAGGAGCTTGCCGTAACCCAGCAACGTCTGAGCCAATTGGGGTTACTCTACCAGGTGGGGCAGGTCATGGCCTCGACCTTTGACCTGACAAAGTTGCTGAGTGATACTTTGCAGCTAACCACCAGTATGATTGACGCTGCTGCCTCAGCACTGCTGCTGATTGATGAGCAGTCCAATGAATTGGTCTTCGAGGCCCTCCACGGGATAAAAGAGGCTGTGGTGTCTCGCCAGAGGATTAGTCTGGACGAGGGAATAGCGGGGTGGGTAGCTACTCACAGCGAGCCGGTGATCGTCAACGACGTCAGCAAAGACGAACGCTTCAGTCGAGAGGCCGATGTGCACATCGGCGACCTCACAAGATCTATCGCCGCCGTGCCTTTGCAGATCAAGGGCAAGACCATCGGTGTTCTGGAAGTGCTGAACAAATTCTCACACAATGGTTTCGACGAGGAAGACCTGAGGTTGATGCTGACCTTGGCCACTCAGGCAGCCATTGCTATTGAGAACGCACGGTTGTACCAAAGCTTGAGGGAGGAGCGTGACCGCATCATTCAGGTCCAGGAGGACGTGAGGAAGGAGTTGTCTCGCCGACTGCACGACGGGACTCTCCAGCTTCTGGCCGCTATAGCCATGGATGTCGAACATATCGGGCGTTTGCTGAAATTGAAGCCAGAAGCCGTTTTCGCCGAACTTGAGGCCCTGCGCAAATTGGTGCATCAGGCCAACCGCGAAGCGCGCATGGTCCTCTTCGAGTTGCGCCCTATCATCCTGGAGAGCCAGGGGTTGGTGCCCGCTCTGCGCTCCTACGTCAGCCAATTGCAAGATAGCGACGAGTTCCTCATCCACCTGGATGTCGGCAATTTCGATTCACAGCTCGATCCCAAAGTAGCCGGCACCATCTTTTCCATCGTTCAAGAAGCCATCAACAATGTAAAAAAACACGCCCATGCCAGAAACGTTTGGATCAACCTCGCCGTTGACGAGGACCAACTCGTTGTAGGGATCAAAGACGATGGTCGGGGCTTCGACGTGAAGGCCGTTGAACGAGAGTATGATCAGCGAGGTAGTTTTGGCCTATTGAACATGCACGAACGGGCAGAGTTGATAGACGGATTCTTGGTTATCGAATCCAGTCAAGTCGAACCGGAGCGAGGTACTGTGGTCACGCTTCGGGTGCCATTGAGCAAAGCCGGGAAGCCGAAATGACTGAACCACAAACATTGCAGGAAGAGGGCCTGCGTCATTACCAGCAGGGAGCCCTGGATGAGGCGATTGCTTGCTTCAGCAAAGCTCATTCTCTCTACCTCGAAAGGGGAGACAGGCACAGCGCAGCCAAGGTGCTTAACAACCTGGGCGTCATCTACTACCAGCAAAGGCGTTGGTCGGAGGCAGCTGAAGCCTTGGAAGAGGCCCACCAAACCTTCGTCGCCGTGAAAGACGAAAACGGCCAGGCCCAGGCTCTGGGCAACCTGGGGAGTCTTTACAGAGCCGGCGGCCAACTCGAAAAAGCGGCGCAACGTTTCAAGGACGCTATCTCCCTCTTCCATCGCCTGGGAGATGGCCAGGCCGAGAGCGTCACCTGGCGTGCTTTGAGCGCCGTTCGCCTCCGTCAAAGGAGGTGGCTAGAGGCCATCCTGGCCTATGACTCCAGCCTGACCTGTCTGAAACGCCTCTCTTTGGGGCAGCACTTGCTTCATCTCCTGTTGGCTCTGCCGTTGCGCCTGTTCTCTGGCACACAGAGCGTTCGGTAATCCAGCCCAACCCAGGCACAGAACTGAAGCCCCCGCGCTGAGAGGGCAAAGCCCTCTTCGGGGCTGGATTTAGTACAGCCCCCGTAAATTCGTTCCCAAATACACCCGGCTGGCCGAGGGCAATGCCCTCGGCCAACCCCAAAATTTCAGAGGATTTCCGGGGGGTGGTATGATTCCCTTTTTTCGCCAAATGTGGTAAAATGGAGCAACTCTTTCGCCGGCCGGAGGAGAAGGAAATGCTTCACGCCCAATTTGTATGCGCATTCAAATACCGCCAGGCGTCGGCGGCTAAAGGCAATATGGGGGCTCTGCCCCCACGTTAATCCATTGCCCAAAGTATCCGCCGATGGAAACACGCGACCATGCAGTGAAGAGTGAAACGAAGAAGGGAGAGATGAAATGAGTGAGAAGATACTGGTCTGCGTTGCCTGGCCCTATGCCAGTGGAGACCGCCACCTGGGTCACGTTGCCGGGGCCTATCTGCCCCCCGACATCTTTGCTCGCTATCAACGGTTGCGCGGCCGCCAAGTGCTGATGGTCTCCGGCTCCGACACCCACGGAACGCCTATCACCGTGCGCGCCGAACAGGAAGGACTCACCCCACGCCAGGTGGTGGATCGCTATCACAGCCGGTTTGTCCAGACCTTTATGGAACTGGGGCTCAGCTTCGACTTGTTCACCGAGACAGACACTGAGAACCACTGGGCAGTGACCCAGGACATGTTTCTGACCCATCTGGAGAAAGGCTACATCTACCGCGACACGATGCGGCAACTGTATTGCACCAGGTGCCAACGCTGGCTCCCCGACCGCTATGTGGAAGGCACCTGCCCCTATTGCGGTTACGAGGACGCCCGGGGCGATCAGTGCGATAATTGTGGCCGCACTTACGACGCCATCGAGTTAATCAATCCACGCTGCAAGCACTGCGGCTACAGCGACATCGAAGCTCGCGAAACCGAGCATTTCTTCCTTGACCTGGCCAAGCTCAATGAGCCGTTGCTGGAATGGATCAAGCAGGACAAGGAGCATTGGCGACCTAACGTGCTCAACTTTGCCCGAGCAGAGTTGGAGAGCGGCGAACTGCGCGGGCGGCCCATCACCCGCGACATTGATTGGGGTGTCACCATTCCCGTGGAAGGTTTCGAAGACAAGCGCATCTACGTCTGGTACGACGCGGTGATCGGCTATCTGTCAGCAACCAAGGAGTGGGCCAAAATCACCGGCGACCCCGAGAAGTGGCGTGAGTGGTGGCAAGACCCCCAAGTGCGCAGCTACTACTTCATCGGCAAGGACAACATCCCCTTCCACGCCATCATCTGGCCGGGGATGCTCTACGCCTACGGGGGGCTCAACCTGCCCTACGACGTGCCGGCCAACGAGTATCTCAACGTGGAAGGCAAAAAGTTCTCCACCAGTCGGGGCCTGGTCATCGAAGTGCCCTATTTCCTGTCGCGCTACGATCCCGACCCACTGCGCTACGTGCTGACCATCAACGCTCCCGAAGGACGCGACGTCAACTTTACCTGGGAAGAGTTCCTGCGCCGCAACAACGAAGAGTTGGTGGCCACCTGGGGCAATCTGGCCAACCGCGTCCTGACCTTCACCTACAAGCGGTTCGACCGACAAGTGCCCGAGCCAGACGAATTGGGCGAAGCTGACAAAGCTATCCTGGCCAAGGTCGAGGCTGCCTTTGAGACGGTGGGGCAACTCATTGACAGTTGCAAATTCAAAGCTGCCCTGACAGAAGTCATGGCTTTAGCCCACGAGGCCAACCGCTATCTGGACGAGAAGTCCCCCTGGTTGCAAATCAAAGAAGACGAGAAAGCAGCGGCCACCACAATGTACGTGATCCTACGGGTCGTTGACTCGCTGAAAACGTTGTTCACCCCTTTCCTGCCTTTCTCCTCCCAACGGCTGCACGAGTACCTGGGCTACGAGGGAAGCATCATCGGGCGCATCTACATTGATACATTGCAAGAGGAGACCCGCTCTCACCTGGCGTTGCGGTACGATACCGGCGAGTTGACAGGCGAGTGGGCTCCCAGCCAGTTGCCCCCTGGTCAGGCCCTCCGTCAGCCGGCGCCCCTGTTCAAAAAGCTGGACGAGAGCATTGTCGAAGAAGAAATCGCCCGCATGACAGGGAACACGAATGGCACGAAATGAGGTGAAAAGAATGGGCCTCTTTAAGAAAGTGGCTTCGTTTCTCTCGTCTACCCCAAGAGACTTGGAGACCCTGGGGATTTACGTGCGGTGTGACAAGTGCGGTGAGGCAATCGGGACGCGCATCCACCTGCGTCATGACCTGAGCCCTATATACGGCGAGGGCGAGCAAGGTGCGGCCTATCTCGTGCGCAAGACTCTCGTGGGTAGCAAGCGCTGCTTTCAGCCCGTTGAGGTCAAACTGACCTTCGACGCCGAGCGCAGGGTGATTGCCAGGGAGATCACAGGCGGCCAGTTCATCACAGAAGAAGAGTACGGAGCCGAGGCGTGACAAAAAACCCCGCTGAGAATCCAGCGGGGTTTTACTTTTTCCGAAGGCTGAGGTAAAATAGCCGTTGGAGGTGGCCCATGCCGGAATCGTCTTCCCGTTCCTTTCGTTTGGTCCTGGTTCTCATTATCGGCATTTATCTCGTCCTCGGCACCCTCTACGCTCTCCTGACTCCCCCCTGGCAAATACCAGACGAGCCAGCCCATTACAACTATGTACGCTTCGTGGCCGAGCGCCGGCGCTACCCGGTCCTTCAGATGGGCGATTATCCTCACGAGTACCTGGAGGAGATTAAGGCCAGACGCTTTCCACCTGAGATGTCCATTGACCCTATCCGTTACGAGTTCCACCAGCCACCGCTTTATTATTCCCTGGCTGCTCCCTTCTACCGGCTGACCCGGTTCTGGCCTCCGACGCAGCAGGTGCTCGCCCTGCGTTTTCTGTCCCTTCTCATGGGCGGGGGTGTAATCTACCTGGCTTATCTCATCGCCAAAGAAGTCTTTCCCACAGGCGAGGCCTTGGCCCTGGGTACGGCCGCTTTTGTGGCCAGTGTGCCCATGCACATAGCAATGCTGGCTGCGGTCAATAACGATGGGCCGGCAGAGTTGATCCTGGCGGGAATACTGTGGATGCTGGTTAGATACCTGAAGGAAGGGGGAAGGGCTGAGGGGAGAATACCCTGGCGGCTGATTGGGTTGGGCGTGTTGGTGGGATTGGGAATATTGACCAAGACGACGACTTTGGTCTCTATTCCATTGATCCTGGTGGCAGTAGTTCTCAGTCGCCGTCGGCCATCGGCCATCAGCTATCAGCTATGCGCCATTTTCCTCCCGGCACTTTTGTTGGGCTTGCCCTGGTTCATCCGCAACGCCTCCATCTACGGCAGGATGGACATCTTGGGTCTGGCCCGCCATGAGGCCATCGTCGTCGGTCAGCCCCGTACTGCCGACCGGCTGGCCCAGTATGGCGTAGCCGGGCTAGCGAGAGATTTTCTGCTGACCACCTTCCGCAGCTTTTGGGCTCAGTTCGGCTGGATGGGCGTCTTGGTGGACGAGCGCATCTACCTGCTTCTGGCTCTCCTCTGTGCCCTAGTCGGGTCGGGCCTCATCATCTATCTGGTCAAGGTGATCCGGCAAAGAGATACCCTCTCAGCCTACCAGAAGGCAGCGTTGGGCCTGCTGGCTCTGTCTGCTTTCCTGACGCTGCTCAGTTACCTGTGGTACAACACCGAGTTCGTCCAGCACCAGGGCCGCTATCTCTTCCCCGCCCTGGTGCCACTGGGCCTTTTCTTCGCCCTGGGTCTGCGGGAGATCCTGCTCAGGGAGAGAGCCAAGGTCGTGGCCATCCTGGGTCTGGCGGGGTTGCTGCTCCTGGCGGCCAAGGGTCTGCTCACCGGTGATTTCAACAAATGGAGCATGGCCTTGCTCGGCGGCACGGCCCTGGCCTTTGGCCTCAAGACCTTCTTGCCTGAGCGTTACGACGATTTCGCTTTCGCCCTTCCCTACCTGGGCCTCTTCGCTCTGGACGCCATCTGCCTGTTTGGTTTCATCGTGCCCTATTTTCGTTGAACGGAGACAGCACCATTTGTTAACAACTGCGGTCTGGGGCACGCACGACCTGGTCAGAAGCCATCCCCAAAAAAGGAGGCGATGTCCCAGCCGAATCATAACACATAAATAAATAAGGGGAAAAGCTATGGAAAAGTTCAACACCTACATCGAGGCTAACGCCGAACGCTTCATCGAGGAGCTAAAAGAGTTCTGCCGCCAGCCCAGCATTGCTGCCCAAGGCATCGGACTGGAGGAGATGAGCCGGTTGGTGCAGGCCAGATTGGAGAAGCTGGGGGCAGAGGTGCGTTTGATGCCGGTGAATGGTGGCCCGCCGGTCATCTACGCTGAACTGGGAAAGGGCCAACGCACGCTATTGCTCTACAACCACTACGATGTGCAACCTCCCGACCCACTGGACCTCTGGGACTCGGAGCCTTTCGATCCTCAGATACGGGAGGGGGTATTCTACGCCCGGGGCGTGGCCGACAATAAGGGAGACCTGTTGGCCCGTTTGCAGGCTATCGAAGCCTACCTGGCTACCCAGGGAGAACTGCCCCTCAAAATCAAATGCTTCATCGAAGGGGAAGAAGAAGTAGGTAGCCCACACCTGGCCTCCTTCGCTGCTGAACACACCCATCTCCTGACCGCCGATGGCTGCCTGTGGGAAGGAGGGCATAAAGATGAAAGCGGGCGCCCCACCATCGCCTTGGGGTTAAAAGGCATCATGTACCTGGAGCTACGGGTTCACGGAGCCAAAAGCGACCTCCACTCCTCCCTGGCCACCATTGTCCCCAACCCAGCCTGGCGACTGGTCTGGGCCCTCTCTACCTTGAAGGATGAAAACGACAACATTCTGGTGGATGGCCTTATGGACCACGTGGCCGAGCCCACTGCGACAGAGATGGAAATGTTGGCCGCCATTCCCTTTGAGGAAGAGAAGATGAGAGCCAACTTTGGCATCCCCCACTTCATCCGCGGCCTGACGGGCGTAGAAGCCCTCAAAAAGCACCTCTATGAGCCTACCTGCACCATCTGCGGTTTGAAGGCCGGATACACCGGAGAGGGGGCGAAGACAGTGTTACCCAATACGGCCGTGGTCAAGCTCGACTTCCGGCTGGTGCCCAACCTGGAGCCGGACCTGGTGGTAAAGCTGCTGCGCCAGCACCTCGACAAGCGCGGCTTTACCGACATAGAAGTGGTGCCCATAAGTGGGCTGCATCCGGCCAAAGCGTCACCCGACGCGCCCATTGTCAAAGCCGCCATCGCTGCTGCCCAGGCAGTCTACGGCCAACGGCCGGTGGTCTACCCATTGATGGCCGGTAGCGGGCCCATGTACCCTCTCACACAGGCCCTGGGGATACCGGCCCTGGCGGCCGGT
This sequence comes from Anaerolineae bacterium, assembly GCA_029933115.1. Classification (GTDB taxonomy): domain Bacteria; phylum Chloroflexota; class Anaerolineae; order E26-bin7; family E26-bin7; genus E26-bin7. The sequence continues at coordinate 8,052 of JAOZOT010000020.1, forward strand.
GTCGGCCATGCCGAGTCCAATCTGCACGCTCCCAACGAGAACATCCGTCTCGAAGATTACTTTCAAGGCATCCGCTTCGTAGGGGAATTGATCCACCGCTTCGCCGCCGGCTAGACCGCGAAAGCCGAGGGCCACACCTACTGATACCCCTACGCTCCTCCGAGCCAAACACCAAAGCCCCCTGAGCATACGACGCAGGGGGCTTTGGGTTGCAACAAGCTTTCTCAACTGATAGCCCTTTTGCTGAATTGCAGCAACTACCCCATTAACCGGCCCCCTCGCCTTGGCCCGCCCCGAATAATCACAATGGAAGCCACGGCATTGATAATAAAGGTAATCGCAAACAGAATGAGCCCCACGGCAAAGAGAACGTGATAGTGGGTGCTCCCCTGAGCTACCTCCCCCATCTCGGCAGCGATGGTGGCTGTCATAGTGCGCACAGGTCTGAAGAAAGCGTTCCACTCCAGAGGCATCCGGGCAGCATTGCCCGTGACCATCATCACGGCCATGGTTTCGCCGATAGCCCGCCCAATACCCAGCATCACGGCAATGATGATGCCAGAGCGGGCAGCAGGCAGCACCACCCGCCAGATAGTCTGCCAATGAGTAGCTCCCAGGGCATAGGCTCCATCGCGGTAGGCCTTGGGCACGGCGTCAATAGCGTCCTCGGCCACGCTGATGATAGTCGGCAGGGCCATATAGGCCAGCATCACCGCGCCGGTGAAGGCCGTCAGGCCGGTGGGCATCCCCAGATAGCGCCGCACCAGAGGGGCCACAGCAATCATGCCCAGAAAGCCCAACACCACCGAGGGGATGCCGGCCAACACCTCGATAAGGGGCTTGAGGATCTCCCGCACCCATCGAGGGGCAATCTCGCCGATGTAGATAGCTGTGGCCAGACCCAACGGCAGAGCAATGGCCACCGCCCCGACCGTGACCACCACCGAACCCAAAATCAGGGGCAGGGTGCCGTAAATGTCAAAAATCGGATACCAACGGGTGCCGAAGAGATTATGGAGAGAAACCTCCCAGAAAGCCGGTGCTCCCTCCCGCACCAGGAAGATGAAAATAAGAGCCACAAAGAATATAGCAGAGAAACCTGAGGCACGGATGAGGGTTTCGATGAGAAATTCATTCCAGGAGAAACGTGAAGACGATTGCTTGAAAATCATACCTCACCTCAGCGGCACAAAGCCCAATTCTCTCACAATGGCCTGACCCTCGTCGCTCAGAATCCAATCCAGGTAATCTTTGATGACCCCTGTTGGTTGGCCGTTGGTGTACATGTAGAGAGGGCGGGCGATGGGGTAGGAACCGTCTTTGACGGTGGCGACAGTGGGCAACACGTAGGGCTCGCCGGCCCGGACAGCTACAGCCAGAGTCTTTTGATCGTCAGTCACGTAGCCCAGGCCGTCGTAGCCAATAGCGTTGGGGTTCTGACGGATTTCGTTGCTAATTCCCTCCGAAGAGGGCATCAGCAAAGTATCGGGGGAGAAGAGAGCTTGATTCTCCTTCTCTCCCTTGCGCACCACCACCTCCAGAAAATAGATGTAGGTGCCCGAGTTGGACTCCCGCGATAAGAGAACAATGGGCCGATCCTCGCCGCCCACTTCCCGCCAGTTGGTGATCTTGCCGGTAAAGATGTCAGAAAGTTGGTCAATGGTCAGGCCGTCAACGGGGTTGCTAGGGTGAACGACCACAGCGATGGCATCGGCGGCGATGACGTGCTCCACCGGCTCGACACCGTTGGCCCGCGCCCGCTCCATCTCCTCTGGCTTCATGGCCCGTGAGGCGTTGGCAATGTCAACCGTGCCGTTGATCAGAGCAGCAATACCCGTCCCCGAACCGCCCCCGGTCACAGCGATGCGCACCTCCGGGTGCCGGGCGGTGTAGGCCTCAGCCCAGGCCAAAGCCAGGTTGACAATGGTGTCAGAACCTTTGTTCTGAATGGTCTGCACAGCACCTGTCTCAGGTGCGGCTTCAGGAGCAGGACCGGCGGGAGCGCAAGCGTTGCCGGCCAGGATGCCCAGAAGCAAAGCCAAGGCCACCGAGTACAACAACGGACTAGAAGGAACGCCCCGGATCCGCATCTTTAGTTTGTCCTCCAGGTACATGCTCACCCTCCCGCAGGTTCGGACATCTTTGAGAAGCGAAAATGTGTACCGACCGGATATTCAAGCCTGCAAATACTGTCAATCGTAACCTGCGGGAGGGTTGTACGCAAGCCCATTATATCATTTGCAATCATATTCGTCAACACCTTTGACTTTCATATCGTCTTTTGCTACAATAAGGCTGCAAAGCTACCGCAAAACGGTCTCCTTCTTCATCCCGGCTTTGGAGGATCAGCGTGCACTCGGACAAAATGTCCATCCGAAATCTCAATTTCTATTACGGAGACTTTCGGGCTTTGAGTGACATTAGCATAAGCATCAAGGAGCGGCAGATCACCGCTCTCATCGGTCCTTCCGGCTGCGGCAAGTCCACTTTCCTGCGCACACTCAACCGCATGAACGACACCATCCCCGGCACCCGGGTGGAAGGCCAGGTGCTCTTGGACGGGCAGGACATCTACGATCCTCAAGTGGACGTGGTGAATCTGCGCCAGCGGGTGGGGATGGTTTTCCAACGCCCTAATCCTTTCCCCCAATCGGTCTACGACAACGTAGCCTTTGGCCCCCGTGTCCTGGGGTTGGATCGTCGGCACAATCTGGATGAACTGGTGGAAAAAAGTCTGCGGGGAGCGGCCCTCTGGGATGAGGTGAAAGACAACCTGAATCGTTCGGCTCTGGAACTGAACGGCGGGCAACAGCAGCGCCTGTGCATCGCCCGCGTCCTGGCTGTGGAACCAGAGGTCATCCTCATGGATGAGCCTTGTTCAGCCCTGGACCCGGTGGCCACCCTCAAGATAGAGGAACTGATGAGGGAACTGGAACAGAACTACACTATCGTCATCGTCACCCACAACATGCAGCAGGCGGCCCGCGCTTCGGACTGGACGGGCTTCTTCTGGCTGGGGGAACTGGTGGAGTACGGCCCCACCGAGAAGCTCTTCACCAATCCCACCCAGCAGAAGACAGAAGATTACATCACCGGACGGTTCGGGTAGCGGATACGGGTTTGCCAGATTCGCCAAAAGTGGTTATAATGGTTGTGGGCCTGCGCAGCAACCTGCGTTCCTTCAACAGCCCACGCTTACATGCAGGCTTACCTCCGAATCTAGAAAGAGGATGAAGGAGTGGAGATGAGAGAAGATAATTCCCTGGGGGTGGATTGGGTAGTCTGGGGTATGCGCTGGGTATGGCTAGCTTGCCTCCTGCTCTTTACCCTCTTTGACCCCACTGCGAAGGAGGACCTATCCTTTGCCTTTCTGCTGTTGGGAGGAGCCGCAGGCTACAACCTGATCCTCACGATCCTTTTATCTTTCAAGTTTTTCCCCTCAGCCCTCTCGTTTCTGACTTCACTGGTTGATGTCCTCTTTCTGGTAACCTTTCTCTACGCCTCGGGCAAAGGCGTGGGCTCACTTATTCTTTTCAGCCTCTTCCCCATCCTCGTCACCGGTTTCCGATATGAGGTAATCACCAGCCTATCCATAGCAGTGATCCCGGTCCTGGCCAGTGGGATCTCCTACTTTTTTGAAGGGTACGGCCCTGCCCAAACCGAGAATCTCTTCTCCCTGGGAGTTACCGCCACCATTCTCCTCCTCACAGCGGCCCTGAGCAGCCTGATGAGTAGCAAGGAGAGAGAAGCGATTCAAAAGACAGAAGAAAAAGTGCTGGGTGATTTGCAAGCTGCCCGTGATCGGGCCAAGGCCATCTATGAGATGACCAGCACTTTCAGCACCACCTTGAACTATCATCGCGTGTTGGACACCATGCTCGATATCAGCATGGGGCTAGGAGGCACTACTCAGGAGGGTGCCCGTTCTGTAGGCATCGTCCTGCTCTATCAGCAGGAAGGAGAGATCAGTTGTCTGGGCGTGGAGGCCGCCAGAAACTTGAGCAGGCGCGATGAGCTCTGCAAGCTCACGGGCACCACAGGCGCAATCGAACAAGCCCTTTCATCGGCCGAGCCCGTCATCGTCGAGCAGGCCAGGGACGACCCTGAGCTGAGACAATTCTCCTCGCTGCACAAATGCCGCTCAGTCATCTGCATCCCGCTGCGGGCCGGGTTCGAGATATACGGCGTGGTCATCCTGGGCAGCCCCCGGGCTGGCGCCTACACCGCAGAGCACATGGAATTCCTAACCGCTTTCTGCAACCAGACCGTCGTTGCCCTTCAGAATGCCCAACTGTACCATAGCTTGCGTGAGGAAAAGGAAAAGATTATTGATGCCGAGGGAGAAGCGCGTAAGAAACTGGCTCGTGACCTGCACGATGGCCCTACCCAGTCTGTAGCAGCCATCGCTATGCGGCTCAACTACACCAAAATGCTTCTGGAGAAAGAGCCCGAAAGGGTCAAGGAGGAACTGGAGAAGCTAGAGGCGCTGGCCCGGCGAACGACCAAAGAGATACGCACTATGCTCTTCACCCTCCGTCCTGTGGTTCTGGAGACCCAGGGATTGGTAGCTGCCCTGGAACAATACATAAAGCAGTTGGAAGAAGAAGCAGGGCTGGTCGTCCACCTCGAAGCCCCCGATCTAGGTGATCGCTTGAACACCGAGATAGAAGGAGTGGCCTTCTCCATCATCGAAGAAGCGGTCAACAACGCCAAAAAGTACGCCCAGGCCCGAAACATCTGGGTGCGACTGGGCTTTGAGGACAATTTCTTCGTCGCCACGGTCGAGGATGATGGACAGGGCTTCGACGTGGCTGAGGTAATGGATTCCTACGACCAGCGAGGTAGTCTGGGCCTCATCAACATGCGCGAGAGAGCAGAATTGGTGGAAGGCACCTGGACCATCGAGTCGGCAATCGGTCAGGGAACCAAGGTGACGCTGATCGTGCCGCTGCCTGAAGAGGAGATTTGACCGGTTGTCTGAAGCAAAAAGCAACGAACGCAGAGCCGATTGGTGGATTTGTGTTGCCCGCTGGCCAGTATTGATCGGGTTGCTTCTCATCGTCTTCTTCGACCCCTTACGCGGCAGGCGGGTTTGGTTCCCTATTTTTAATGAACTGCTGTTAGTGGCCATCATCTACAGCATCACCCTCACCCTCCTGAGCCACTTCCAATTCTCCCACCCCCGACTGCCTTTGGTGACCACCATCATTGACTCTCTACTCTTCGCTGCCCTTATCTACACCTCCGGCCGCTCCTCCGACCTGATCCACATGTATGACACCTCTAGCCGCACCCCTAGCCTAATTTTCTTCTTCGCTCTCTTTCCTATCGGCGTGGCTATTATTCACTTTGGCTTTGTGGGTGGACTAGCGGTAGCCGGCCTCTTTTCCATTCTACGCATTGTTTTTCTCTTCCAGGAACATATTTACTTCATGCGGAAAGAGGTAAGCAGCATCGAGATCGTCGTCGTGGGCACCGAAATAGCCATCCTATTCCTGGCAGCGGGCCTGGGCGGGCTGATGAACCGCCTGGGACCCAAAATCGAGGAAGAGGAGGAGGAAGAGGAGATTGACCCGGAAGAAGTGGCCAGGTTGAGAGAAGCCCAGGAGCAACTCAGAGAGCTGTTCAAAATGGCCGGAACCCTTGGGGCTCAGTTGGATAGCTCCCACGTACTGGAGACCATGCTCGACGTGGGACTGGCCGGCTTTGAAAGCGCAGGCTGGGAGGAAGAAGTACCCGTAGGCATTGTTTTCCTGCCCAAAGAGACCCCAGAGGGTGATCGCCTGTACGTTGCTACCTCGCGCTATCTAGACGGGGAGGATGAAACTCGCCTGATTGAAGGCAAAGCCGGCCTGGTGGGAAAGGTCATAGAGTCGGTCGAACCTCTCATTCACGGCGAACTGAAAGATGACCCCGAACTGGGTCAGTTTTCATCTCTGCAGAAGTGCCGGTCGGCAGTGTGCGTCCCTCTGCGATCTGAGGGCGTGGTCTATGGCGTGCTGCTTTTCGCCAGCCCCGAAAGCGAGGCCTACACAACCGAGTTTATGGAAGCCCTGGCCATTTACTGCGACCAGGCAGTAGTCGCCTTGCAGAACGCTGAACAATACCGGGATTTGTATCAGGAGAAGGAGGGAATCATTGCCCGCGAAGAGCAGGCGCGCCAGAGACTGGTGCACAACCTGCGCAAGGGCCCTCTTCAAACCATGAAAATCATTGCTATCCGTCTGGGGCGCGTCAGGACAATGCTGAGCAAAGACCCCAAGGGGGGTATGGAAGAACTGGACAAGATAGAAGTCCTCACTCGGCGCACAGTGAGAGGGTTGAGGGCCCTGCTTTTCAGTCTGCAACCAATGACTCTGGAGAGCGAAGGGTTAGAAGCAGCCCTGGAGAGGTACGTCCAACAGATGGAGGGGCAAAAGCCAGCCATTCACCTGGACATCGGCGAGCTAGGCGACCGGTTGAGCCCCAAGGTCAGTGGGGTGGTTTTCTCCATCATTGAAGAAGCCATCGCCAATGCCAGAGAACACGCCGAAGCTAACAACATCGTCGTGCAGGTGGGCCTGCGGAATGGCCTGTTCGTAGCTCAAATCAGGGATGACGGCAAAGGTTTCTACACTTATGCGGAAAGGTTCTCCGGTGAATCTATGGACGGTCTTGGGCTATCCACCATAGAAAGCTGGGCCAAATCAATCAACGGCAAAGTAGCCATCAACTCGACCGTCGGGCGCGGAACAACTGTGACCCTGACCGTACCCCTACAGGGATAACGCAAAGCGGGCATTGTGGATGTTAGGTGCACTCGTTGATTACAAGGTTGAGTTGAATTTGTGGATAGCCTTTTCTATCCTGACCTACGCTATCAGTGTCAACCTCGCCTGGCGTTGGCGTCGTCCACGGCCAGGCCGGTCAGCCCCGTGGATTGAGAAGGTCAAAGGCTGGCTCCTTCAGTTGCTCCGCTTTGCCTACTACGTGGGCTTACCATTCTGTCTTCTGCTGAACGGGGAGGCGGTAGAACAATCTCTGAGGCGAGTCCTGGGCTTTGACATTCCCCTCAGCTTTTTGATGCGAGGAGTACTGTTGCCCCGAGTCGTGGGGTTGGGTGGTCTGACTACTTCAGAATGGTTCGCCGGAGTCGGTATGGGGATGGCCCTTGGTGCAGGGGCCTTCTTTTTGATAGCCTTGGGCTGGCGGTACTTTGTCCGCTCTCTAAGGACGCTTCCGCACAGACAGGTGGCTCCGTCGGCTCCAGAGACGGGCGTTGGAAAGCCGGCCGCTATGGTTTCACCCCCGCCGGCCAAAGCCTGGTGGGTCATGCTGTGGGAAGCATTCTACGCAGAGATGCACTGGGCTTTCTACCGCGCCGGTCCAATCATTCTCTTGGATAAGTACTACGCCGGCACTTTCCTGGGCTTCCTGCTCCTCAACCTGGAATGGTGGACGGACCCGGCCTGGCGTCACGGTTGGGGCGCGAAAGGACGAAGGCCAGACGTTGCGCTACGCTGGAGTCTGGCTTTCGTCATGGCCATCATCTTCTTCTTCACCCGAAACCTCTGGCTGGCGATACCCCTTCACTGGGCTATTGAAATGGGCTGCCGACGCCTGTTAAAGGCCCCTAGTTGAGGTGAAACAGGCGGCCGTAGTTCCCAGATTACACCTGGCCGGCCGAGGGCATTGCCCGTGACAGTTTAGTTTTGTGAGGGCATTCGGCCCGGCCCCCGAGCTAAAGCTCAGGGCTGAGCAACTCAAGCCCGCTGAAGCGGGCTATCAACCTGCGTAGATGGCCGTTTAGGGCGCTTTCAGCGCCCTTCCCCCGCTCAGCCTGGCGATTTATCGCCAGGCGGGAGGCGGTGACTGATACCCGGCGAAGGTTCAAACCCCTCCCAAGGCCTCAGCGCCCGCGCCCCATCAAGCTCTGCACTTTCCGCTTCAGCTCCTCAACCTGGAGCGGTTTCACCAGGTAACCATCAGCACCGCAGGCAAGGGCCTCGCTCACTGCTTTGTCCTCGGCAGACTTGGCCAGAACGAGGATTTTGGTGCGTTTGGTCGCAGGGTTTGTCTTCACGTTCTGGCAAACCTCAGGGCCATCAATGCCAGGCGTATCTAGATTCAGAATCAACAGGTCTGGCTGAAAACTGGCCAGTTGCAGGCCGGCCTCGAAGCCATTGGCCGCTGAGGCGAGTTTGTACTCGTCAAAAGCAGACGAGATGAGCTCATAAGTCTTGGCCTCATCGTCCACTACCAGCACTTTCACAGACTCCTCGGCAAAGAAGGACTCGTCAATAGGCATATTGTGCTGCACCAGGAACTCGTGAAAGTCCGGTTTCTGGACACGATAATGGCCGCTGGGAATTGTGTAGGCCTTCAGCCTGCCTTCTTTGATCCACTTCAGGACCGTGACGTGGCTGACGTGGCAGTAAGCGGCAATCTGGCCTGTGGTTAGAGGTTTCTGGTTTCTCATTATTGTTGTTCCCTCCTTGAAGTTTGGTGACGTTGGAGAATTGTACAGGTTGTGAGCAGGCCCGATTTCGGCCTGCTTAACCCTTTGGGACGATGTGACCATTGTTAAAAATGGTTAAATGCTAAATGAGCAGTTATATAATACCACAAAAAAGCTTTTTTGTGGGTTAAGAATTGGTTGAGAATTGGTTGAGGTTAAGTTGAGACTTGACTTGACAGATTCGCCCACCTGCAGTATCCCCAATAGTATCAAGAGTAGAAGCTTATCAAAAGCTACATCGCCAAGAAGGCTGATCGCCCTTCTCATTTTGCTCTTCATCAGTGCTCTGCAGGCCCGGTGTGCGCCCGGGAGCACGCCGGAGCGGGGTGTGCCCACTGCTGCCCGGTCTACCTTGAATGGGAGCCGCGGCCCGACAGACCGAGGGGCATCATCGAGATATTTTGACAGAGTTCCCCCACCTCCATCATTGGCCTGGCCCTCCGCTGCGTCCCTGTCGGCGTTTACCCCAACGCCGGCACCCACAGCGTCTCCCACCCTGACGCCTACAGAGACCCCTGTGTCGCCGAAGCTTCTGACAACGACAGCCCCGGCTTCCAAGCCAGCACCTGCCTTGCCGGCTCCGCTCAATCCCCTCCCCACCCCTGACGGGGTGTATCGAGAAGCGCGGGTGCCCATCCTCATGTATCACCACATCGCCGATCCTCCGCCCGACGCAGACCCCATACGCCGGGATCTCTCCGTCTCCCCCCGAGCTTTTGAAGCCCAATTGCGCTACTTGGTGGAAGCCGGCTACCAACCCATAACCTTACGCTGTCTCATCTATCACCTGACCCTTGGCGCCCCTCTGCCCGAAAAGCCCATCATCCTGACCTTTGACGATGGCTACGAGGACAATTATACCAACGCCTACCCTCTGCTTAAGAAGTACGGCTTCGTGGGCACCTTTTTCATCATCACCGAACCGGTGGACGAGGAGCGCGCCGGGTATATGTCGTGGGCTCAAATTGAGATCATGAGCACCAATGGCATGGAAATCGGAACCCATAGCTACACCCATCCCGACCTGAGGGGCAAATCTGTGGATTATATCATCTGGCAGGTGCTGGGCTCCAAGGAGGCCATCGAGGCCCGCCTTCAACAGCCAGTGCGCTTTTTCTCTTACCCCTCGGGGCGTTATGACGAGCAGGTGGTCAACGTTCTGCATTCGGCCAATTTCTGGGGGGCGGTGACCACCGAGGCAGGCACTCATCAATCTGCCCGGCGGCCTTTTGAACTGCGGCGCATTCGCATCCGGGGCGACGACACCCTGAACGCGTTCGCCCTGAAGCTGAACCTGGATTGGTAAACAAAAACCTGCCGCGCTTTGGGACAACCCGCCCAACCGCGATCAAATGCAAGGCCACCCCTCGGGACCCGACAGGTTCGGAAATCTGTCAGGAGGGACATCCTCAAAAGGACATGAGGCGAGATGAGTGAACAGAGATTGTTGTGGGTCGGATTGCTTCTCGTCTTACTGCTGGCCACCGCTTTGCGCTTCTACTGCCTGGACAGGCAGAGCCTCTGGGCCGACGAGGGCAACAGTGTGGCCCTGGCCGGGCGCAGCCTGGCCGACATCACCTACAGAGCTGCCTACGACATCCATCCCCCTTTGTACTATTACCTGCTTCACTTCTGGGTGCGCCTTTTCGGCAGCAGCGAATTCGCCGTCCGTTCCCTCTCGGCAGTCATCGGCGTCCTGCTCGTCGGCCTGACTTTTCTCCTCGGACGCCACTTCTTCGATTCTCAGGTAGGGTTGGTGGCAGCTTTTCTCTCCGCTATCTCTCCCTTCCAGGTCTATTACTCCCAAGAAGCGCGCATGTACATCCTGCTGGCTGCCCTCAGTGCCTTGTCCGTCTACTTCCTCTTCAGGTTTATGAAGGAGGAGGCAGCGGACACCGGTCACCGGCGGCCGCTACTCTTCTGGGCCGGCTCCTACATCCTGACTACCGCCCTCTCCCTCTACACTCACTACTCTTTCCCTTTCGTCCTCCTGGTCGAGAACCTGGTTTATGCCCTCTGGCCGGCAGCGGAAGTGTGGGGCGGCGGAGGGCGGTGGAAGTTGGTCCAGAGAAGAGCTTTGCACTGGGCCGCGCTCCAGTTGGCAGTCGCCCTCCTCTTCCTGCCCTGGTTGCCCACCGCCTACCGCCAGGTGACTACCTGGCCCACACCTCACCGGGCGTACTCGTTGCTTCCCACGTTGGCCGACGTCTACCGCCTCTTTTGCCTCGGCCTCAGCGTGGAGACAGCGGAGACGACGGGAGTGCTGATCATCTTTGCCTTTTTCATCCTGGCCAGCTCGTTTCCCGTCACAGACGCAGGGCAGGACGACATCCCGCCCCACCACGCTCCCTGGCTCTTGCGCTACGGCCTCATTGCCCTGTGGACCGCCCTGCCCACAGCCCTGATCTTTGCTCTGGGCCTGTTCAGAGAAACTCACCTCAAGTTCCTTTTGGTGTCCAGCCCACCTTTCAGCCTGCTGGTTGGCCTGGGCATTGCCAATACCTGGCGAATCGCCGGTGAGTGGCGGGCCGGGCTGAGCCGGTCCGAGTTCGGTCAGCCGGCGGCGCGGGTGGTGGTACTCCTGCTGGTAGCGTTCACGCTTCTGGCCTCGGGCCAATCGCTGCTCAACTACTACCACGACCCTCAATATGCCCGCGACGACTACCGGAGCCTGGCCCACTACATTGCAGCCATGGCCGGCCCCCACGATGCCATTATCCTCAACGCCCCTGGCCAGGAGGAGATATTTGGCTATTATTATCGGGGCGATTTGCCGGTCTACCCTTTGCCCCGCCAGCGCCCTCTCGATCCAGAGCAAACCAACCGCGACCTGGAAGCCATCACGAGCCAGCACGCCAAAATATTCGCCGTCCTGTGGGCCACCGACGAAAGCGACCCAGACCGCTTCGTCGAGAGCTGGCTGGATAAACAGACCTACAAAGCTTTGGATACCTGGTATGGCAATGTACGCCTGGCTATCTACGCTGTACCTCGGGCCGGCCCATCCACAGAGATGGAACAAGTCACCAACCTGGCCTATCCGGCCAACCTGGGCGACAAGGTGATGCTCCTCGGCTACAGTTTCCTTTCCGAAGAAGTGTATGCAGGCGATATACTGCAACTGACCCTCTCCTGGCAGGCCCTGGCCGCTTTGAGCGAGCGTTACGTGGTCTTTATCCACGTCCTGGACGCCGATGGCCACATCGTCGGCCAGCGTGATACCGAGCCCGGCGGCGGAGCTATGCTGACCACTGCCTGGCAACCCGGCCAGACCATCGCCGACAATTACGGCGTCTTGATTTCGCCTGGAACTCCCCCCGGCGAGTATCAGGTGAAGGTGGGAATGTACGCTCTGGACAGCGGGACGAGATTGCCCGTCAGCCAAGCCAGGCAGCCCGCCGGCGATAGCTTGACTCTGGGCTCCATTCGCGTCCTGCGCCCCAAAGCGCCTCCCCCTCTGGATGCTCTGGACATGCAGTATCGGGCAGGCCTCAGTTACGGCGACCTCAAACTGCTGGGCTACAGCCTCTACAAGTTGGGCTACGCTCATCAGAAAGATGAACCCCTTTACCCGGGGGACATCTTGCACTTGGATCTCTATTGGCAGGCTGTAGGCAGGCCAGGCACGGATTGGCAATTGAGTTTGCAACTGCTGGACAAGAAGGGGCAAAGCTGGGTCGTGGGGGCGGAAAGGCCCATCGGAGGAAGTTATAGGACTACCTCGTGGCAAACCGGCGAGATAGTGCGAGATCAACACGACCTCCTGATCCCACCCAACGTTCCAGCAGGGCGCTACCACTTGATAGGGCAGGTGAAGCCATCAGTCGCCAGTGAGGTTCTGACGCCGCTTTTCCAGTCAGAGTGGTTCACCGTGAGATAGAGGTCTTTTCGCAACGTCCCTTCGATTCCCCGCGATTCGCCCTAGTTCCCAAGAAGCATCCAATCGCAGCAACGATTTTGGGGAAGCCTCGGAGAAAGTTTGACGCCATTGACAGTAGGGAGACTTTCTGATAAAATTATGAGGGCGTCAATATTCGCCAATCTTTGCAGAACTGCCCCTGTGGTTCCCGTCGTGGAAGGATCTTTATCCCTTGGGGATAGATTACTGATAGTGGTTGTAGTAGGGCTTGTGGAGCCTGTGGACGGCGTAGCCTGAAGTTGTGAGAGTCCCCTAGATGTTGTGGAGTGTGCGTGTGGTGGGACGAGTATTTGTGTGGTAGCGATGTCAGGGCCTACCCGGTGGGTGTGGATGCAGGTATGGATAAGTGGAGGACAGGAGTGAGGTCAGAGTTGGGATTGAGTGCGGTGGGCGGTGATAGTCTCAAAAAACGCGCGATTGCAGGAGAGTGGGCAGGGATGGAAGTGGTACAATGGCTGAAAAGTGGGGATATTGGGAAAGCGGCCGGGGAAAGTTATCCCCAGTTTCGGGCACTTGTCCACAATTTTTAGCCAGTTATCCACAGCCTCTCTCTTCCTGGGTAGCTCTGCACTCAATCGTGGTTGGGCAGGCTGCCCCACTCCGAGGGCG
>JAOZOT010000217.1 GCA_029933115.1 Anaerolineae bacterium
GTTGTTCTGATTCCATTTGTTGGGTCATTGCGTCTCAGAGCGTGTCTGAAAATTCAGGAGGGCGGCGCTCGTAGTAACGACTTCAGTCGTTTTTAGCCGCAGAGCACCAATCATTAGCGACTCAAGTCGCCACTACGAGCATTTTTCAGACACGCTGTCAGGGAGTCGTATCCAGCGATACCACTCCCCAGTCGGGGGTCACGGACGCGTCCGTGAGCTTCCGTTGGCCACTGCCGTCGGCATTCATGACCCAGATTTCCCATCGGCCCTGACGTGCAGAGAGGAAGACGATGCCACTGGAGTCGGGCAACCAGGCGGGATTGACGTCATTTTCAGGATTGTTGGCGGTCAGGCTCCTGCGGTCTGATCCATCTATGTTGACTGTGCAGATGTCCCAAGTATCCCCAGCTTTGCAGGCGAAAGCTACTTTGCTTCCATCGGGAGACCAGGCTGGCACGGTATCGTCGGCTGTAGTGGTCAGTCGAGCTTTGCCGCTGCCGTCAATGTTAATGAGGTATAGCCCACAGGCGGGCCCATCGCAGCCTTTGAAGACCAGGCGCTGACTGTCTGGAGACCAACTGGGTTGGATGCTGCCGTCGGCCAGCTTGTGCGTGTCTCCGCCGTGGGCGGATATGATGTGCACGCTGTTCCGGGCGTCGTAAGCTACGAGTCTGCCGTCGGGAGACCAGCGGGGGTTTCTGGCCTCTGCATCACGGAGCACCAACTGCGGATCGGTGCCATCAACTTTCATAGTCCACAGTCCGTTGCCCTGGGGCCACCCTTCCCAGGCGTAGAAGACAATGCGCTCACCGTCTGGGGAGAACGAAGGCGAACTGATGTACTGAGAAGGCAATACTACCTGGCCGCTGCCGTCGGCGTTCATGATCCCTATCTGGTATCTTCTTTGATCCTCCAGGGCGATAGTATAAGCTATGCGGCCAGCGGTTGTCACCGGAGGCGGTTTGGGGGAGGGCGGTACGGCGGTGGGAGTAGGCGTGCTCGTGGGAGTCTTGGGGGCCGCCTTTGTAAGGGTAGGCGTAGATACTATCTCCGCGGCCACAGTGGGCGTGGGTGTAGCCACCGAAGATACAGCTTCAGTCGAGGGGGTTGACGTTGCCAGGAGGGGCAGAGCGGTCGGCGATGCCGTTGGCAACACTATAGCTGGAGCGGTAGGCGTCTCTCCCCGGAAAAGTTCAAAGACGACGGCGCCGGCCGCGAGGCAGGCAGCGGCCACGAGGAGCACACCGGCTACTCCCAGGGCAACGGGCAACCAGCGGCGCTTCTTTTTGGGGTAGCTCACCGGAGAAACCGGTGTCTCTGCCAGGTCCTCCCGGAAAGCTGAGGGGGGGCCTGCCTTGGGCGGAAGAGGGGGCTTTGCTACCATCTCCGCCACCTCGCCCTTCAGCGCCTGATCAATGGCTGCTATCAGATCAGCAGGGGTGGCGTAGCGGTCTTCTACTCTCTTGGCCATGCACCTGCGCACGATTTCATCCACAGATGGAGGTATCTCCGGCCTCTTGTCCCTCACCGAAGGGATAGGGGCATCAATGTGTTGGATGATCAATTCCACCGGAGAGCTACCTGTGTAGGGCAACTCGCCGGTCAACATCTGGTAGAGACACACCCCCAGAGAATACATATCGGTGCGGGAGTCCAGGTCTTTTCTCCCGTCTGCCTGCTCTGGAGAGATGTAATAAGGTGTGCCCAGCACCCCCGTTGAGGTCAGACCGGTGTGCATCAAGCCACGGGCGATGCCGAAATCCATGACCTTAACCACGCCTTCGGGGGTGATCATCAAGTTGGCCGGTTTGAGGTCCCGGTGGACGATGTTCTTTCGACTGGTGACCTCCAGGCATTCGGCTACCTGGCGGGCGACGACCAAAGCTTCGTCAATCTCCAGGGATCCTCTGGCGGCGAGGATTTCGGCCAGAGTCCTGCCCTCCACGAATTCGGTGACAATGTAGACTGTGCCGTTTTCCTCACCGAACTCGTAGAGCTTGACAATGTGGGGGGACTCTAATTCTTTCAACTCGGCCAGGATGCTCGCCTCTCGCCGGAAACGTTCCATAAACTGGCCGTCTTTAGTCAGGTGCGGGTGGATGACCTTGATTGCCACTATCCTGGCTTCTTTTTGGTCTCGGGCCAGGTAAACGCTGCTGGCTGAGCCTTCTCCCACCTCGTCGTAAATTTTGTATCTGCCTTTGATGGTTTTCCCTATCATTTACAGCCCCCGTCCCCCTGTAATTAACAAGGTGAACTATGCCCAAATTCCCTAACCACCCAACTCCTAACGGGTGCGTGGTACGGCCAGGGTCCCTTTGGCGGCCCAGACTTTCAGATTGTCGAAAGTGATGTGGACGTTGGGTTCTGCAAAGCTGGCGGCGAAAAGCCCGATATCGCCGTGGTCGTAGGAATCGTCGGTGACAGTGGCCAGATGCTGGTCGTTCACGTGGAGAGTGATTTGTGACCCGGCACAGGTCACTTTCAAGTGGTTGCTGGCCTGGCCGCGGTTGATGTAGGGCGATTCAGTCCAATCAATGATGGGCACCCACTCGCCGCCTACGGATTTGTCCAGGAAATAGAACCCGTCCCCAGAGATGCCGAAGCGGTAGAAGTGCTCGTCGTCTTTGCTGCGGAATAGCACGCCATAGCTGTTATTGCTAGGACCCCGATCCTGGGCTGCATCTACTTCCAATACAAAATCGGTGAAATCTCGTCCCGATTTGCTCCAGGTGAAGGTATTGATCTCCTTGGCTATAATATGATATTGGCTGCCCCCGTATTGCCTGACGGTATCCGGCTCAAAGACTTCGCCCCACCCTGTTTCCCAGTCGTTGAAGTCATCAGAGTAGATGAGGGTCAACTTGGCGAGACTTGGCTCGGCAGCGGTTTCTCCCTCTAGCATAGCCGAAACTCTCAGGAAAGCCATTACACCGACTGCCACCAGGCAGATGGTCAGCACAGCGGCGCCGGCTATCCAGACCCAGCTTGGCGCCTTGCTCATAAAGCGGGGCATCGGCCGGGCAAGGGGTTTGGTGAGGACGGTCTTTGCTGAGGGGGGAACTTCGTAGAAGGTCAGTTCTGTGTCGCCCAGGAAAATTACATCCTCCGCGCTCAGGGGATGAGGTTCACGGATTCTGATCCCGTTGACAAAGGTCCCATTGGCGCTGTCCAGGTCGGTGATGCTATAACATTCCTCGGTGAAGGTGATGACGGCGTGATGGCGGGAGACTTTGGGATCTTGCAGGATAATGTCGTTATCTGGAGCTCGGCCTATGGTGGCTTTTTCTCTCAATCTAAACTCTTGTCCCTCTCCCACACCTGCGGTGATCACCAGGCGCGGCAGGCGTGGCATTTGGATAAGGGTGCTGCCCAGGGTGTCATCGAGAGGCGACGCTCCTTTGAGAGTCTCGATCAAAGTGTCCTGATTCAACGCTGTCGGGTCCATTTCTTCTGCCTGGTCTGCCGGAGTGGGTACCGTCATCCCGCATTGGGCACAGCACTCGTCATCCGGCATCAGCTCGGCGCCACAGTGTGGACATCTCATTATTTCCCTTCTCCTGCCTCTCTTTCAGAATTGGGTCTGGCTAAATGACTCAGAGTGATGGCGACTTTCTTTCAACGGCTAAAGCCGTCACTACAAGCGAATTCATCAATGGGCTGGGCGTCCTGCCCGTCAGGGCGAGACCACCCAGCCCACAATCGCCAGGCCTGACAGGTTTTGGTCTGGCTTGTGCCTGCCTTGTCACTCGCAGACTGGTACTATGGTGCCCACCAGGAGATGCGTTCCTCAGGCCAGTCTGGCCCCATAGGCCCCGGCAGGTTAAAAAGCTTCCGCTGATTGCTGCCGTCGGCGTTCATGACCCAGATGGCCCATTGACCGCCTCGGGTTGATACAAAGGCGATGTGCTTGCCATCGGGAGACCAGGTGGGCAGGCCGTCAATGGCCGGGTCGTTTGTCAGACGGGTGATGCCCTGGCCGACGTTGTTGGCTTTGTAGATCTCCCAGTTGCCGTCCCGCTGGTCGCACATGAAGACGATTTCGTTGCCATAGCCATCCACAGCCAGGTCATTACCGGCGGTTGTGAGCTGCATCACACCCGTTCCATCCGCCCAGCCGGCGAAGAGGCCGCAGGCGCTGGGTTTACCGGCCCAGGTCTCACAGCCGTTCCAGGCAATGCGTCCATCAGGCAGCCAGGTTGGGTATCGGCCAAGCACTGGCTGACCGCTAATCTTGAAGGGCGTCGCATCCATCTGGCGTGAGGCATCGTCCTGGATGTAGATGTTCCAGTCGGGCTCGTCGTGCCCGGCGCGGATGAATCCCGCCTGTTGAGAGGAATGGACGACTTTTACCCCATCAGGCGACCAACTGGGCTGTTTGTCTTCGGGGTGGTTGGTGATGGGGTGGCGGTTGCTACCGTCAATGTTCATCACCACCAGGCTGTCCCAACCGGCGCCGTCGCCGTTGGCCACGATCACTTTCCCATCGGCGCGTATCTCGGGTTGGCGTGTGTATTCGTAAAGAAGCCGCATGTCGCTGCCGTCAATGTTGGCGATGTAAAGGTCATAGGTGCGTGGTGTGTGTAGCTCGTTGTAGACGGTGAAAGCGATTTTGCCTCTGAGTCCCGAGGTAGAGACGGGCACCGGCGTGGGCGTCTCCTCCGTTGTCACTGCCACTGCTGGTGTAGGAGTGGCCGGCGGTGGCGTGGGGGTGACGACGATGATCATGGGCGTCGGTGTGGGGGCCGGTGTGGGCGTATCCGTCGGCAGAGGGGTGTAGGTTGGGTAGGGCGTGTAGGTTGGGTAGGGTGTATCCGTCGCTGTGGGCACAGGCGTATCGGTGGGCACAGGTGTGTCCGTGGGTGCCGGGGTAGGTGAAGGCATCAGAGTGGCCATAGCCTGTGCAGGGGCCGTCGGTGTAGCGCGGCGAGACGGCCCAAAGACGAAGAGACCTCCCACGGCGGCTGCCAGGGCGACGAGGAGGAGTGCTCCTCCGCCCACGAGAAGTGGCACCACAGGGAAACGCCGTTTTTCAGCGACGGGGACGGTTACCCCAGGAGCGGCGGCCCGCGGCCTGGCCACCGGCCGGGCCGCTGCTTCTGCAGAGACGATAGGAACGGCCGGGGCGGTGAGGGCTTGCTGCAGGGCCCGGGCCATCTCACCGGCCGTCTGATAACGGTCGTCGGGATCCTTGCTCAGAGCTTTGAGGATCACCCGCTCGACAGATTCTGGCAACTGAGGATATACCTGACGGGGCAGGGGCAGTGGGTCGTTGATGTGCTTCATGATGATGGCAAATGGGGTGTCCGCATCAAAGGGGACACGGCCTGTGACCATCTCGTAGAGGATGACTCCGAGGGAGTAAATATCGCTTCGCTCATCTCCGCTCTGTCCTTGGCCCTGCTCAGGCGACATGTAAGCTGGCGTTCCGGAGACGGCTCCGGTCACAGTGTAACGTTTGGCCCCCACAATCTTGGCAATGCCAAAGTCGGTCAGGACGGGTTGCCCTTCGCCGGTGAACATGATGTTGGCCGGCTTGAGGTCGCGGTGAACCATGCCTCGACGATGAGCATAGTCTACAGCGTTGCCTATGGCTGTCAGGATGCGAGCAGCTTCCTGAGGGCCAAAGGGCTGCCCTATGCGGCTGCGTTCTCTTAACTCTGCCTTGAGGGTGGGTCCGTCAATAAATTCCATAACCATATAATACAAATCACCCTCGTGGTCAAAGTCTATGACCTGTACGATATTGGGGTGCCGCAGTTTGGCCACTGCTGTGGCTTCTCGCTCGAAGCGTCCGATGAAATCTTCTTCTTCGGCCAGGAAAGAGTGCAAAACTTTCACAGCCACGTAGCGGTCCAGGCCAGGCTGGTAGGCTTTGTAGACGTCGGCCATCCCGCCTCGTCCCAAGCGTTCTATGATGCGGTATTTACCAAGCGTTTTGCCGATTAAATCTGCCATCTCTTCCTCCAGGTTGCAGGGGTCTGCCCTTGCCCATGATTGAGACTCGGTAGACCGCAATTGGGGTTCGTAGTGCGCACTTCAGTGCGTTTTTGAGGTGCTGAAGTACCCACTACGAGCACAGGGTGCGGTCCACTGAGACTCGGTAGATCGCGAACAAACTTTCGGGAAGATTTCCCATCACACCACTTTTAAGGGCCCCAGGATATGCGCTCGGTGGTCCAGTCGTATTCTTCGCCGCTGCCGTA
>JAOZOT010000218.1 GCA_029933115.1 Anaerolineae bacterium
GAAGGACAGTGCGATGCCTGTCCTGCAGGTGTGGCAGTCACCCGGACCCACCGACCCACCGCCAGCCGGTACGTTTTTCCCCTTCTTATAGCCCTGGAACTGAACGACGGCTACTGGGCAGTCGGGGGAGCTTGGACCGGGGAAGGAGCACTCGTCCTCAATCGCTCTGCCCTGATGCTTGCGCATCACTTTGACCGCCCTCGTCTTCTGAGTAGTGTGCCTATGGCTTGGCAACAGGCGTGGGGGGAAACCGTTGTATGCCAGGCGTTGGATCAAATGATTCACCTGGGACTTTTGACGGCGCATGGGTGTGTCACTTCGGCCTTTGTCGAAGTTTCACGAACCCTCACCGCCTGGCTACACGTTACCAACGCCTGCAACCTGCGCTGCGCCTACTGCTATCTCGATCCTACCCCAGAGGAAATGTCACCACAGGTAGGACGACAGGCAGTGGAGGCCGTCTTCCGTTCCGCTCTGGCTCACAACTTTTCCGCCGTCAAACTGAAGTACGCTGGGGGAGAGCCCACTCTCCGTTTTCCTTTGGTCGTCGAGTTGCATCGCCACGCCACGGACTTGGCTGAACGGCACGGGCTGGAGTTGGACGGGGTAGTGCTCAGCAACGGAGTAGGGCTCAGGCCACAGATGATCGAGGCGATGCAATCCCTGGGCCTGCGGCTGGCGATTTCGCTCGACGGCCTGGGCCTCTACCATGACTGCCAGCGCCCCCTCCCCGACGGCCAGGGCTCTTTCGAGACCGTCGCCCGCACCATTAACCGGGCACTGTCCGCCGGCCTCATCCCCGACATCTCCATCACCGTCAGCGGACGCAATGTGGACGGCCTGCCAGAACTGATGGCCTGGGTGCTGGAGCGCGATTTGCCCTTTAGCCTCAACTTTTACCGAGAGAACGATCAGTCTGCCTCTCAGACCGACTTGCGGCTGGAAGAGGAACACATTGTCGAGGGCATGTTGGCGGCCTATAGAGTCATCGAAGCTAACCTGCCCCGCCGCAGCTTGTTGGCTTCGCTGGTAGATCGGGCTAATTTGGCCACGCCGCACCTGCGCACGTGCAGCGTTGGGCACAGCTATCTGGTCATTGACCACCGGGGCCGCGTCGCCAAATGCCAGATGGACATTGCTAACACCGTCACCACTATCCACGACCCCGACCCACTGGCCCGCGTCCGCGAAAGCAGCGATGGCATCCGCAACCTGCCCGTGGACGACAAAGCCGAATGCCGTGACTGCCGGTGGCGCTACCGGTGCGCTGGTGGATGTCCGTTGCAAGCCTATCGCGCCACTGGTCGCTACGACGCCAAATCACCCAACTGTGCCATCTATCGCGCGCTGTATCCCGAGGTCATTCGGCTGGAGGGGCTGCGGTTGCTCAAGTACGCAGATGAGCCATAGCGGGGTCGCCGATGCCCAGCCCCCAGTCACCTTTTGCCAAGCTCAAATACATGCTGGAAATAGCAAAGCACCGACTAAATCGGTGCTTTCATTGCGTCTTCAGCCACAATCTATCGGAGGATAACACCCTCAATGACAGCACAGAAAAAGACTTACCTGGCCCTCGTCCTGATCACCATACTCTGGGGCAACTCTTTCATCGCCATCAAGCACGCCGTCCGGTTCTTGACGCCTGTGGAACTGACCATCTTGCGTTTCATTCCGGCGGCCATCGCTTTTGCGGCTCTGCTCCTGCCCACCCGGTGGGCTTCCTTCTGGGCGATGGTCAGAAAAGACTGGCCGGGTTTGATTTTCCTTGGCCTTACAGGCTTTGTGGGCTACAACATCGCCTTAATGACCGGCGAACAGCGGATCGCTGCCGGCACAGCCAGCCTGATTGTGCCTTCTCTGAACCCCGTCCTTATCTTTATATTGTCAATCATCTTCCTCAAGGAACGCCCCACGCTCAAGAAGGTGACAGGTCTGATCCTCGCTTCCATCGGACTGTACATCATCGTCCGCTACGCCGGCGGCGAGCGCATCGTCTTCAGCTATCTCCTCTATGTCTTTGTCACCATGCTGGCTCCCCTCTGTTTCGCCACCTATACCATCCTGGGCAAACCGCTGGTGGCCAAATACCCTCCTTTGCAGGTCACCGGTGGCGCCACGATAGCCGCCGTTATCCCTCTCCTCTTTTTGATAGATGGCGACCTCGTCGCCAAGTTGCCAACCCTGCCCGCCACCGTATGGCTCAGCATCGCCTTCCTGTCTTTCCTCTGCACGGTCTTTGCCTTCGTGGTCTGGTTTTGGGCTTTGCAAAAAATGGAAGCCACCCAGGTGGGCAGCTTCACTTATCTGGTGCCATTATTCGGAGTGTCTTTCAGCCAGGTGATTCTGGATGAGTCCATCACTCTGGCTCTGCTCATCGGCGGCGCTATCCTCTTGAGTGGCGTCTACATCATCAATCGCCCCCGGTAAAGTCGGGCGAGAAATTCACGGTTCACCTGCGTCGGGAAGGCGCGGGAGGGCGCCCTATTCTGTCAGCTTTTTAATGACAGCGTCCAACAACCCCTCCAGCCTCCCCACCTGCTCGTCCAGAACTCGCACCTCTTGGGCAAGTGCTTTTGCATCTGTGGGCGTCCCAGTCGTGGTCACCCCGGCTTCACTTTCCACCGTGGCGGTCACTTCAACCGGGGCAGGCTCGGTCAGAGCAGCAATGCGGTCAATGATGGGCCCCAAAGTCTCGAAGGTGGCCCAGTCACCGGTGGCTCCCACCGCAAAGATGCAGCAGCCCATGACGTAATCATCCTCGCAGAGCCGGTCGTTGTACCACTTCAGAGATTGCCAATATTGCTCTTCGGTCAACTCTGTCCGCCAGCCGACATCGCCACGTCCGGGGTGCACGGCCTGGGTCAGGCCACATTCGGTGATGATGGCTATGTGCTTGTCGCCGTATTCTTTGCGCACCTCCCTCATGAAACGGCGGTATTTGAGGCAAAGCCACATGCCTTCGTTGCCGTCCTTCAAGCCCTGCTCGTGCAGCCGCCACATGGTAGGCCAATCGTACTCGTGAAACCCCAGGTACTTGTGGGTCTCCAGGGTGCGGGGAAAATACTCGACGAAATCGCGGTCGGCCAGGTTGCCTGTGGCAAAGTTCATAGCTACCGCTTCCAGTTCTGGATAGCGTTCCTTCAGACGCTGGGCAAAGGCCACCTGAAAGCGATCATACTTCTCGTACAGTTCCTTGGGGTGACTGGTGATGATCCGCTCGTTGAAGGATTCCCAGGCGTTGTAGAGCCCTAGTTCATTGACTCGTTCGGCGAGAATGCGGTCGGCGAACTCCCGGCCGCGTCTCTCCGGATCCGATTCGAACTCTTGATGCTTATCGTAGAGCCGACCAATGATGAACGCCGAGGGGTGAATCTCCCGCACTTTCTTCCAGAAATCAACGTCGTGATGGAGGGTTTTGATCACCGGTGGTTTCACTTTCTCGATAGCAGCGAGCACTTCTGGCTTTACCACGTTGACGTGAAATCCAAGCTTGTTCATTGACCTTCTCCTTTCACCGCTTGGACAGGTTTCACTCGCTACTGTAACTGCTCAGCCTGCCCTCCCACAGGTTACGGTTGACGGCTTATGCGGGATTCAACATCCGGTCGAGGCACATTTTTGTGCCCAAAGAACGTCCAACCCTGCGGGAGGGCGAGCAGTTACCCGCTACTTTTGGAAACCTGTCAGGTCTTGGGTTACTTAGCCCGGGCTGTTCTGACCTCTGCCAGGAGCAAGTCTCTCCATTTACGCCCGCTATCCCACTGCTGCCCCGGCGACTGAGTAGCCACGAACTCTTTCTGCCCGCGAATGCTCTCCGGCGGCAGGTGCAACTCTTGCAGCAGAAAAGCCAGCAGCTTGCCCCCACTGCTCAACTGGGCAGGGGTGGGAATCTCAGTAGTAAAGTTGCCGGCAAAACAGATGCACACCCCCAGCGGGTTGTATTGCACGTTGGAGCCGGCAAAGTAGCACGCTGTTTCCAAGTGGTTGGTCTGGTAGATCGTCCCGTCGGAGGTGATGTAGAAGTGGTAGCCGATGCCCGGCCACTGTCTTTTTTCCACCAAATAGTCGGCAATCTTCTCCGCGGGGAAGTCGCCTGGCAAGACGCTGTGCTGGATGACCAGGTATTTGATTTGGTCCAGGGTGCGTGTGTCGAAGCGTTTGACCGGGTGGCGGCGCAGGCGAGTGGTGATGTCCTCTATCGGTGGGGGGGCGATGGCCGACGGGATAGCCGGTGGGGTGACCGGTGGCGTGGGCACAGGGGTGGTCGTGGTGGCCGCCACCAACTGTTGACGCAGCGTGTCCACCTGCCTCTGCAATTGGACTATCGTCTCCTGAGAAGCAGCCAACTGCCGGCGCAGCTCCTGCGCCTCTTTTTCCAGTCGAGTTACCGTCGCCCGAGACGTGGCCAGTTGCCGGCGCAGCCCTTGCGCTTCCCTCTCCAACTGGGCAATCTTTTCCTGAGCCGTGGGCTCAACAGCCACCCCCACCGCCCCTCGGTCCAGACGGGCCTGTTCAAGGAAGGCATTGTAGGCCGGTTTCTTCTCCCCGTCCATTCTGAGCAGGCCGTACTCTTTTCCGGGGAAATCCTGAGTGCAGAAGTAGATGGCCAGGGCTACACGAGGGTCTTTACGCAAGAACTCGAAGCCTGCCTTGAGGCTTCTGGCTTGAAATTCCTCGCCGGAGGCCGACGACCAACCGAATTCGGAGACGTAAATCTTTTTCTCCGCAACGTCTTGCTGCTGGATGACTCTGGAAAGGGCATCGAGGTATTTTTTGTGGGTCCGTTGAATGTCGGCCGGGGTACTTTCTGAACCCTCACGAACGTAGAGATGATAGCCGATTCCATCCAGGGGGTAGCTTCCGCAGGAAGAACGCACTTTTTCCCAGCCGTGCTTTTTCTTGCCCGCTTGATAGGTATCTCTGAGGTATTTGGTGGCCATGCTGGTTTCGTTCTCGGCTCCCCCCAGGTCATGGGCGAGAAGCGGGCCTGACACCAGAGTAACGTCAGTGAACCCTCGCTCCAGCTTGACAGCCCGATAGATTCGCTCCAGCATCTTGGCAAACCAGTAGGGGTGAATCCAGGCCTTGTTTTGGCCGTGCCAGTCGTTGGGCTCGTTGAAGGACTCGAAGATCTTGACCCGGTCTCTGAAATGCTCGACGATGGTGACAAAATTCTCTACGTATTGGTCAATCCAGGCGTTGGCAGCGTTGTTTTCTCTGGCATTGCGGAACTTGTCTCCTGGCGACTCACGCACAGCCTCGTGGCCGATGAGCCCATAAACCTGGATGCCCTTCCCCCTGAGACCGTTGACGATTGTGTCGTACACTTGCAACCAACCGCTTTCGGCCGGAGAAGACCACTGATCTAGGAGAAAGTTTATCCGCACGTAGGACGTGCCTGTGCCGGCCATGAAATCGGGTGGATAAACTCTCCACACGGGAGCCCCGTTCTCGACAGGCCTGTTGCCATCGAGTCCTACTTTTCTCATGGTGTGTTCTCCTTTCGCTGTTCGGGCCTGCGCAGTTTGACTGATTACCCTGCACCCTTCTGGGCTTCTCTGACTCTTGCCAGGAGCATATCTTTCCACCTCTGCCCGCTGTCCCATTGGTTTCCCGGCGACTGAGTAGCCACGAACTCTTTCTGCCCGCGAATGCTCTCCGGCGGCAGGTGCAACTCTTGCAGCAGAAAAGCCAGCAGCTTGCCCCCACTGCTCAACTGGGCAGGGGTGGGAATCTCAGTAGTAAAGTTGCCGGCAAAACAGATGCACACCCCCAGCGGGTTGTATTGCACGTTGGAGCCGGCAAAGTAGCACGCTGTTTCCAAGTGGTTGGTCTGGTAGATCGTCCCGTCGGAGGTGATGTAGAAGTGGTAGCCGATGCCCGGCCACTGTCTTTTTTCCACCAAATAGTCGGCAATCTTCTCCGCGGGGAAGTCGCCTGGCAAGACGCTGTGCTGGATGACCAGGTATTTGATTTGGTCCAGGGTGCGTGTGTCGAAGCGTTTGACCGGGTGGCGGCGCAGGCGAGCGGTGATGTCCTCCATCGGTGGGGGGGCGATGGCTGCTGGAGTGACCGTTGGCGGGGTCACGACCGGGGTGGTGACGGGTGTGGTGGGCACGGCTGGCCGGGCAGTGGAGACGGTCGTGGTGGCCGCCACCAACTGTTGACGCAGCGTGTCCACCTGCCTCTGCAAT
>JAOZOT010000735.1 GCA_029933115.1 Anaerolineae bacterium
CCTCCGGCACCACCGTATCCGCCTGCACGAAGCGGCCTAATGCGGGGTCGTAGTACCGTGCCCCGTAGGGGCGGACGGCCGTCCGCCCGTACACAACCCCGTGCTCTCCTCCAGCCGCTGGCCAGTGAAGCGGTACGTCGTCGGCGTGCTGCCGCTGGCAATCTTGGCTGTACTCCCAGATGATCGATCAGCAGTCAGTACATAGTGGTGTACACTCCTATTTGACCCATTCCCCCTTGACTATCTTTCCAGTCCTGGGGTCAATCTGACAGCTAAACCCATTCCATGAGTAAGCTGTTATACCTTCGTTATTCACGCGAAAAGCAGTGTAGTTATCCGTACCTGTGTCAGTTAGTTCTGCCCACCATTCGACTTCCCCCTCTAAGTTAACACATACGAGGTTGCCTACCGTTCGATAGCCCGGTGGAGCTGGTTCGAGAAGAAGCAAAAGCCCATCTTGAGCAGGGGTTGGAATAATCTCCCGAATCGCTAACCCTTGCAGGCTTTGGAAAGACGGATGGTGGATGGTGATCCGTTTCTTGAACCCCGTCGATGTATCCTCCCATATCAACTCGTCTCCTGCAAACTGCCATGTCTTTCCAGCAAGTTGAATCTCTTTCAGCATCTTGGCCTCCCTCCACCATTAGGGCAATGGCTCTGTCGCTCCAAACCAATTTAGGTCCATGGGCGACAACACTTGGACTTGCAACGCCCCGCCGGGCGATCCAAACGCTGGAGCAGCAGGACCAACTTGCACTCGTGTTCCTGCTGGTAGCTTCACCTCTGTGACGAATTCAGCACTGTTGCCAGGGGGCAGCGACCACCATTCACGCGCCACGTTTTGACTTGAAGGTTTAACTGGCATTAACCATCGCCCCATCTTCCCTGCTCGTCCACCCCAGACTCGATACATGGTTGTGCCTTTTTGCAACACGATGCTTTCTATGGATCCTTTCCAAGGGTTGACAACCCCCGGCTTCGGAGCAGGCAAGAGTTTTGGCTCCGTTCCACCGATGCGCTGGCCGATGGTTGAGCCTAGCGCTTGCGCGGCCGCTCCCGCAGCATCTTCGGTCGCCTTCCCGGCCAACTGCGCCAGCCCGGCCACCAGCAGAGGATCCGTCCATACCCCTGCCACCCCACTCGTGTTGGAGCTTCTGTATCCCAAACCTGCCAGCGCATTGATGATCGAGCCGCGAACGGTCTGGCCAAAGGCTCCTCTTACCTCAGGTAAAGCCGCCCGCCTCCCCGATAGCTCGTAATTGGCAACAGCTACCTCAACATAGTTCCTGAACCATCGCCCTCCGCTGAGTATCCTTATCTCACCACCCGGCAGGATGCGAACCGAGAACTCCCCGTAGGCTGCCGTCTCGTCTTCTAGCAGCACGTAGTGCCCGCTCGGATCCGTGTACCGCAGCGGATTGTTGTACACATAGGCATACCGGTTCAGCCCCTGCGGCTCCCCCGGCTGCGGCACAATAGTATCAGGCTGGATCCACCGCCCCAGCGCCGGGCTGGGGTTTCAGAGATGACCTTCGGGGATGGGTTGATCATCGAACCGGTAGATGAGGC
>JAOZOT010000736.1 GCA_029933115.1 Anaerolineae bacterium
CGGTCATTAGCGACTCAAGTCGCCACTACGAGCATTTTTCAGACACGCTGTCAGGGCGGGGACTTTAGCCCCGCGCCTGGGTTGGGCCGGATTGAGGGTCACACCTTACTCCGGCACGTAGCGCAGGATCGGCTCGCGGGCAGCCCTGACCTCGTCCAGACGGCCTACAGGGGTAGTGTGGGGGGCATTGTGCAGGAGTTCGGGATCCTTCACCGCCTCGTCCGCAATTTGGATCAAGGCGTTGGCAAAGGCGTCCAGGGTTTCTTTGCTCTCCGTCTCTGTGGGCTCGATCATCAACGCCTCTGGCACGATCAGCGGGAAGTAGTTGGTCGGCGGGTGGAAGCGGTAGTCCATGAGCCGCTTGGAGATGTCAAGGGCATGGATGTCGGGCGCCCCGCCTATCCTGGCCATGGCCACGAACTCGTGCATACAGATGCGGTCGTGTGACATGGGATAGAGCCCCTTCAACCTGGCCCGCAGGTAGTTGGCGTTGAGCACCGCGTCCTCGCTCACCTGCCTCAACCCCTCGGCCCCCAGCATACGGATGTAGGTGTAGGCTTTGACAAAGACCCCAAAATTGCCGTAGAAGGATTTCATGCGGCCAATGCTCTTCTCCGGCATGACCAGGTGATAGCAGTGCTCCTCGTGCTCACACCCGCAGTCGCACTCCCCGTCCTTGACCACGATGGGTCCCGGCAGGTATGGGGCCAGCTTTTCATTGGCTCCCACCGGGCCGGCACCCGGCCCGCCGCCGCCGTGGGGCGTGGAAAAGGTCTTGTGCAGGTTGTAATGCATCACGTCAAAGCCCAAATCGGCCGGCTTGCAGATGCCCATGATGGCGTTAAAGTTGGCTCCATCGCCGTAGACCAGGCCGCCGCAGTCGTGCACCAACTGGCAGACCTCCAGCAGGTGCTCGTCGAAAAGGCCCAGGGTATTGGGGTTGGTCAACATCAGCCCGGCTACCCGCTCGTCGCAGTGGGCCTTCAGGTCTTCCAGGTCCACGTTGCCCCGCTCGTCGGATTTGATCTCGATCATGGTGTAACCACTCATGGTGGTCGAGGCCGGGTTGGTGCCGTGGGCCGAGTCGGGGATGAGGATCACGTTGCGCCCTTTGTCGCCCCGCTCCTCGTGATAGGCCCGCACCATCAAGATGCCGGTGAACTCGCCGTGGGCGCCGGCAGCCGGTTGCAGGCTCACCCCGGCAAAGCCCCCCAGTTCTTTCAGGAACTCTTGCAGTTCGTACATCAGTTGCAGGTTGCCCTGCACGCTGCAATGATCCTGGTAGGGATGGGTGTGGGCAAAGCCGGGCAGCTTGGCTGCTTCTTCGTTCACCTTGGGGTTGTACTTCATTGTGCACGAGCCCAGAGGGTAGAAGCCGATGTCTACCCCCCAGTTGAGCTGAGAGAGCCGCGTATAGTGGCGGACCAGGTCTACTTCGCTCACCTCGGGCAGGGGCAACTCGTCGCGCAGGTACTCTTCAGGAAACGCCGCCTGGGGTACATCCAATTCGGGCAGGAAGACGCCGCAACGGCCGGGGGAGCTGATTTCATAGATTAATGGTTCGGTCAT
>JAOZOT010000737.1 GCA_029933115.1 Anaerolineae bacterium
GTGGACGGCGCTTCACCGTCGAGGTCTACGCCCCGGCGGCGCAGGGCGACGACACGCGAGCGCCCGTGCAGTCGGTCGAGATTCACGTGCTCATCGTGGTCAGCCTGGGGGACACCCGGCGGGCGTTTGACTTTTACGCCATCGGTCAGACCGCCGAGCAACTGGCCATTCTCGAACCATCGCTTCAGCACATACTCGAAACCTCTATCTTGACCGACTAGAGCTCTCTTGGAAAAAGTGGGCCAAAAAAGGTGATCGCCCTCAGTGGGCGGCCAGAGGCACGGCAGGCAGCCCTCGCCGCCGGAGCCGACGCTTTCGTCAGCAAGGGAGACCCGCCAGAGCAGTTGCTGGCGGCTGTAAACGGAGAAAAGAAATGAAAACAACAGCAATAAAGAAGGTAGATCGGTCCGTGCAGGCAACCACAACACTCCCAACCCACTATCGCCACCAAGCTACTCTTGACTTGTCGAAGAGTAGCAAAGCGGTCGTCGGCGCGATTGTCTCTGGCATCGTGCTGCTCATTACTGTTGGCTGGTTGTTCGTGCAATTTACTAACCTTGTTCGCCCTTCTGCATTGGAAGTCCTGGGGTTCCACGACATTCTGACTACCACCCCCAGCGGAGGCACGTCTATCACTATACCATTTGCAGATGTTGTCATCGCCTTGGTCTTGGTAATGCTTATACATGAACTCGTGCATGGCCTGTTTTACTGGCGGTTCGCGGGCCAACGTCCCACGTTTGGTATCAAAGGGCTAGGAGTCTATGTGGCAGCGCCAGCAGAGTTCTATTTTCCGCGTAACCAATACCTCGTTGTGGGAATAGCCCCCCTTGTGCTACTGACCCTCGCAGGTCTGTTGCTGGTGACAATAGTACCAGTTGTCGTTGTGCCAATCCTCATACTCTTTGTTGCTTTCAACGCAGCCGGGGCAGCAGGCGATCTGCTAATGGTTGCCCGGCTCTTATCCTACTCACCCGACACATTGATGCAAGACAACGACAGCAGTGTGATTGTATACGGGCCAGAGTACTCGTAAGACACAGCCAGTACTCAAAGCGTAGCATGAGCATGAATGGATTGGACAACCCCCGGCTATGCCGGGGAGACACGCAGAGAAAGTAAGCCAGAAGTATACTCAACAGAAAGAAAGGAGTGCCAAAAATGAAAACCAGATTACTGAGTGCATTGACGTTAGTTGTGTTGCTGGCCCTGGTGGGCTGCACTACGTCCCCAGAGCCGACGCCCGAAGCCGCGAAACTTCACCTTAAGGCAGAGGTGAACACGGACGCCGACGGCGAGGTCGCTCTGAGGTTTGGAGCGCACAACGTGGGGCCGGCCGACTTCCCCGGAGACGAGGACTTCGTCGGAGAGTGGAAGCTGGCCGACCAGGCAGGCGACCTGCGGGCCGGTGGCACCCTGACGATTATGGGAATCGTGAAGGCTGGCGAAACGACATTTCCCGTCAAATGGGAAGGAGAGTTGGTGCCGGGTGCATATACGCTAACCTGGGGTGCGCCGGGCTACGGCCTGACCGTGGTGAACTTCACCGTCGTCGAGCACAATGGCA
>JAOZOT010000219.1:0-4357 GCA_029933115.1 Anaerolineae bacterium
GGCGGGAGGCGGTGACTGCCCCCGTAGACAGTTGCTCACAAAGCTAAAGTGTTACCTATCTTCTCAGAGCGTGTCTGAAAATTCAGAGGGCGGCGCTCGTAGTAACGACTTCGGTCGTTTTTAGCCTCAGAGCACCGGTCGTTAGCGACGAGCATTTTCAGACACGCTGTCAGAAAGCAGGGGCGAACCTACGCGCTCGCCCTGTTGGGCAGGCGCAGGGCCTGCCCTTACCCCAGGTTATTGAGAAAACACCTCACCTCTCCTAGCCGAACTCTCTCACCAACGCCTGACCCAGCCGCCTGATGCCCTCCTCGATTACCTGCGGCGTGACGTTGGAGAAGCTGAGCCGCATACAGTTGCGGCCACGACCGTCGGGATAGAAAGCGGGGCCGGGCACAAAAGCCACTTTTTCCTCCACGGCCACTTTCAGAAATTCGGTAGTATCAACGTGCTCCGGCAACGTCACCCATAGGAAGAGACCACCCTGAGGACGGGTCCATCTGACGCCGGGCGGGAAGTATTTTTCCATTGAAGCCAGCATTGTGTCCCGGCGCTCTTTGTAAATTTGGCGGAGCTTGAGCACATGAGGGTGGAGGAGGTCCCGCCGGCAAATGTCGTTGGCCACCATTTGAACGAAAGTACTGGTGTGCAGGTCGGCTCCCTGCTTGGCCTGGACCAGTTTATTGATGACCTCTTTGGGAGCCGTGATCCATCCCAGACGC
This sequence comes from Anaerolineae bacterium, assembly GCA_029933115.1. Classification (GTDB taxonomy): domain Bacteria; phylum Chloroflexota; class Anaerolineae; order E26-bin7; family E26-bin7; genus E26-bin7. The sequence goes on from JAOZOT010000219.1 coordinate 723, forward strand.
ATACCGGGGGAGAGGATCTTGGAAAAAGTACTGAGATAGAGCACGCTCCCGTCCAGCGTGACGAGGGGAGGAAGGTCCTCGCCCTCGAAGCGCAGTTCACCGTAGGGGTCATCCTCAACGACAAAGACCTTGTGCCTGGCCGCTATCTCCACCAGCTTCTTCCTACGCTCCAGGCTGAGGGTCACCCCGGCCGGGTTGTGGAAATTGGGCAGGACATAGATAAACTTTACCGGTTCCTGCTTGAGGATATTCTCCAGTTGGTCCACCCTCATGCCCTCATCGTCGAGGGGCACTGTGACGTAACGAGGGCCGTAGATATTCCAGGCCTGGAGGGCTCCCAGATAAGTGGGGGCTTCGATGAGGACGACATCACCAGAGTCAATGAAAATCCTGCCCACCAGGTCCAGGGCTTGCTGCGATCCATTCGTGATGAGAATATTGTCCTCCTCAGCTACAATGCCGTACTTCCGCATCTTGTCTACCAGATAAGCTTTGAGAGGCGGGTAGCCCTCGGTAACGCCATACTGGAGGGCCTTCTGGGCCTCGTTGCTCAGGACATGGTGACAGGCCGCTTCTAGCTCATGGGCCAAGAAGAACTCGGAGGCTGGCAGTCCGCCGGCAAAAGAGATGATTTCTGGTTGCTGAGTGATCTTCAGAATCTCGCGGATGGCAGAACTGGTCACCCTTTGGGTTCGTTGGGCGTAGCACCGGTCCCACTCTACTCCTTTGGTACACTCCGCTCTCTGCGTTTGCTTTGTCACTTGAAACCTCCCGTTTTCTGATGATGGCTAAATACCTCGCCACTAGCCCGGCCATAAAGCACGGCCCTACTATTATATCACCTTTGACCGAATTCGTCTATTGACATCTTGGGCAACGACAGGTATAATAAAAAAGAGTGCGTTGCACCTTACCCCACTCGTAAAGCTGAAGCGTTACCGCAAGCCTATTTCTTTAGGAGGATGTTATGGTATCTCAACAACAGGAAGGGACCGCCCCGTCACCAAAGAAGGTTGTCAAGATTCTCTCAAAAGGGATGAAGTTGACGGGCAAAGTGACGAATATAACCGAGTTCGGAGCTTTTGTGGACATTGGTGTTGGTCGCGACGGTCTGGTGCACATTTCGGAATTGAGAAAGCCGGGTGAAGAGCAGGGTTTTGTAGTAGACATAGGAGATGAAGTGACAGTCTGGATCAAAAGTCTGGACCGCGAACGCAATCGCATCAGCCTGACTATGCACGAGCCACCGCGCAGAAAACTTAAGGACCTGGAGCCGGGGATGATTCTAGAGGGAAAGGTCACCCGCCTGGTCCCCTACGGAGCCTTTGTAGATATTGGTCTGCGACGCGATGGCATGGTGCACATCACAGAGATGGCCCAGGGCTATGTCCGTGATCCAGGGGATATGCTAACGGTAGGAGATGTGGTGCAGGTCAAAGTCTTGGAGGTGGACCGTAAGAAACGAAGGGTGGCTCTCAGTATGAAGGACCTCCCTGTGGAGAATGAGACAGAGGAGGACGAAGAGGAAGTCTTACCCACGACTATGGAGCTGGCTTTCAAGCAGGCTATGGCCCGACAGGAGAGTAAGAGACAATTAGCAAAGAAAAAGAAAGAGGCCAGGCGATCCCTCGAAGATGAGCGAGAGGATATAATCACCCGGACTCTACGTATGCATCGTGAGCAGGTTGGATGATAAACTGGTTGCGTTGGGGTGATCAGAACCCTGAGTATACGTCGTTACATTCTGAGTCCCACCCCTCGAAGGTGGCCGTGATCCGGTCTTGGCCGGGGAGGCGATAGTCTGTGATCCTGACCCAGGCAAAACCGACGATATTGTAGTAACCATTGATTCCGCTTCCGCCGCCGTGCGTGCTCCAGACCAGAACGCGGATTTTTTGCCCTTTGAGAGCATCCAACGCTGCACGCACGTCGGCGCTGGCGCTGAGGCCGGTGTTGCCCCACACAGCATCACCGAGGCTCAACTGGTGATCGGACGGATCCCTGGCGTTGTCAAACTCGCTGCGGCTCATGCACGGGTCTCCGAGTGAATCTACCAGATAGCCCTCATTACCGGCGCTGGGCTCTTGTGGCCAGCGCAACCAGCCGAAGTTGCCTGTACCGCTGCCGTTGAAAATGTCGCCAATACTCTGACCAGGGCTCTTGCCTTGTAGACTACTCTCGTGGACAGCAATGGGATAGGCGCAGCAGCTAGGCATTTCCCGCGACTCGCCGAGGCGCATGATGGTCAAGGCGTGCATGGGTATTGGGTCCGGCAGATTGGGAAGCAAACCAAATAGGCCGGAGATTTGGGGATGATCGTACATCATCTCCACGGCGATCATGTTCATCTCCAGCACGTTATCGGGCCAGCCTCCGCCTGTAACCTTGGCTTCCTGAGCGGCAAGCCACTCTGCCGTCAAGACGCTGGGGCGGTCACCACCTTCGGAATACTGGCTCAAGATTTCATAATGGTAGTTCCCCGCCGAGAAAATCTTTCTCAGGCGGGTGACGATGATAGTGGCCTTTGTCCCATCGAGCACCGGTGTCCCATCCGTGTCAACAATGGTAATGGGTAATTCCTCAGCGTTCTCTCGCGTTATACTGGCCACGGTCGCATCGGAAACGTATATACCTCTGGCTCCATAGCGAGCACCTACGCGGGTGGCTTGGGTTATAATCAAATAGGAATGTAGAGCCGCTCCTACCTCTGTCAGACCCAGGAGGATGAGGAGCAATAGTGGGGTGATGATGGCCAGTTCGACCAAGGACTGGCCTTGCTGCTTACAGGACGACCGAAGCCCATGTCGAATCTTTGCCAGATAACGCATCATGGCTGCTCTTACCCTCCTTACTCACTCGAAAGGCTCAGACGCACTAAATCCCAGCCCTGTGGCTTGCACTCGCTGGAGACGACGGTTGAAATGCCAGGCGACGGCTACATAAACCAGAGGCGGAACAGGCGATAGCGGCACGAACAAGAGCCATGTGCCTCTCCACGTAGCCAGAGGGACATTGGTGAAAGGCAGCCCACTCAAAAGGGCCAGGCTGGCAATCAGTGACAAGTTGAGGAGGAAAAGCGCCGCCCACAAAATCAGTTCGGCCACTATCGTCCTCATTAGCGTCAACTTCCACGTGTAGCGAATTCCCCACCTCTCCGGATAGAAGAATTGTCTCCAGGTCATGATGCGCCCTCCCTTGCCTACTTGCTGGGATTCTTCACCCACTATACCGTCGGGATACGTCTCAGAGTTATGGTTTATTGTGTGAATGTTTAGTGAAGAAAGCGTGAAGATTGCGTGAACATCTCACCTGGGAAGCAGAATCTTGTAGCCCCCAAAAAAGCGACCCCAGAGGATTTTACCTCTGGGGTCGCTCTCGTTTTTCCGGCGTCGGAGGTGCTCGGCAGGCACTCAATCAGCGTCAACTCGCAGCCCTTTGGGCGGTGCGTCGCACCTTAACGACATTGAACGAAGCATCTACTTGCCTTTGCCTTTACCTTGTCCACCTCCGTGGTCCTCACCTGACTGACCTGGCGGTTCAGAGGGCGGTCCGTGCTCTTCTTCTGACTGACCTGGCGGTTCAGAGGGCGGTCCATGCTCCTCCCCTGACTGGCCGGGCGGCGTGGAGGGTGGTCC
>JAOZOT010000219.1:4457-6160 GCA_029933115.1 Anaerolineae bacterium
TGCTCGCCAGATGCGTGAGTCGGCTTTGGCGTTTTGGTTGGCTTCGGCGTGTGAGTCGGTTTCGGTGTGTGGGTCGGCTTTGGTGTATGGGTAGCTTTAGGGGTAGACGTAGGTTTTGGCGTCTTGGTCGGCGTAGGAGAGCTGGTGGGCTCGGCGTCCCGATCCGGCTTCCCCAGGGCCTTCTTGGCTTTCTCGTGGCTCTGCTGCGAAGCCTCCAAAGCCCTGCTCAGCCCCTTCTGAGCAGCCTGTGGCGCTTCCGCTTGTACTTTCTTCAGCACCGCCTGCTGGTGTTCAGTCAAGCTGACCAACTTGTCCAGAAGAACCGGCTTGTCCTGAGGCGGAGCTTTTTCCGCCTCCTCCAGAGCCAGGCCGGTTTCCTCAGCTATGGCGGCCAAGACCTCCTCGTCAACCTGGCCTGCGACCTCGGCCAGGGTTTGCACCTCCTCCAGCCTCCTTTGAGCGAACTTGATGTGCAACTCGGCTCGCTTTGTCCCCATTGGGGTCAGGAAGAGTTGGACCTGTTCTGCAGCGCGCTTGACACCATAGAGGGGGCTCCCTGGTAGACTCTCGGTCGAGGCGTAGACGAGGCCACCACCCCCGGCCAGCACGAGGGCCAGGACCATTATCAGCGTGGCGGCAACGGTCACCAGAGGGCGGAGGGAGAAAGGAAGGGGCCAGAAACCGGGCTTGGCTTTGGATCGTTTGAGTTCCCCCGCTCTCTTCAACAAGCGTCGCTCTATAGCCTTGGTAGCCGAGGCAGGGAGCGCCGGATGGCCGGTTTTCCGAATGTAGTCCGCCACCTGGATAAGTGGGGCTAGTTGCCCGGCGTATTGAGGATAGCGTTCCAGACACTTTTCGACGCTCTCGCCTTGGGTACTCATGTCATGAAGGCACCGGTCTAGAATGGCCTCCAGATCTGGCTCTTTCATTCCCTATCTCCTCATGATGCGCTGTAACGAGTTCAGCGCCCGGTGTTGCAACGACTTGACAGCCCCCTCGGATTTGCCCAGGATACGAGCGACCTCGGCATTGCTCAGCCCTTCCACAAACTTCAGGATAATGACCTGTTGCTGGTCGGTGGTCAGTTGAGCGATAGCTGCTTGCAACTCTTCGTGCTCCAGCCTGGCCTCGATTGTAACCTGTGGGCCTTCCTCCTCCGCTGCCGCCAGCCTTTCATCCAACGGCAGGAACTCGCGCCTGGCCTGCTGCCGAAAATGATCCATCACCCGGGCATGGGCGATGCGGTAGAGCCAGGCTGAAAAAGGTATGCCCCGGTAGGTGAAACTCTCGAGGCCCTCCAGAGCTTTGAGGAAAACGTCGGCTGTCAGGTCTTCGGCCACGTTCACATCACCTACACGGTAGTAAATGTAGCGATAAATGCTTTGAACGTGGCGTTTATAAAGCTCACTGATAGCTTTTCGGTCGTATCTTTTGGCCCGCTCAATCAGGGAAGATTCGTCGTTGTGCACTTAAAGACCCCTTTGCATAGCAGGTAGAATGGTGGTCTTCTCGTGCATATATTATACCGCAAAAGTGCGAAAAAAGATACTCGCAGGTCACAATTTGGATTCGTAGCGCGTATTTCGGTGCGCTTCTGAGAGCGTGTTTGAAGATTCGGGGGGGCGGCACTCGTAGTAGCGACTTCAGGCGTTTTTGGCCGCAGAGCACCGGTCATTAGCGACTCAAGTCGCCACTACGAGCAT
>JAOZOT010000738.1 GCA_029933115.1 Anaerolineae bacterium
ATAGGCCTGCCCTGAGCGTAGCCGAAGGGTGTAGCTGATGACGCGGTGGGTGGTGGTCAGGGCTCCAGAAGTGTGAAGTAATCTCCCCCCCCTCCGCCAGGTTCAAGTGCCATATGCCACAACCAGATGCCCCGCGGCGCATACCCACCGCGCTCCGGTACGCCTGTTACCATGATCACGACCTCACCGGGCATTCTGACACTTCTGCTTTCACAGAAATCCCAATAAGTCACGTCACCCCCGCCTCCACCCTCTTGGTAGCACAACTCATTTGTAAAATCGCATCGCCGCATCCCCTCCAAATGTAGATAGAGCCCCCCGCTTGCCCTGCGCTCAAGCCACCATCGGTTCCAGGAGCTTTCAAAGGAGGGGCCGCCCGTATGTCTGGTGTAGACTTGTTTATAGGTCCCATCTTCCCTCAAAATAAGGGTATCAGTAGCAGCACCGTACTCTGCTTGCCAGGTGCCAATCAAGTCGGATTCTTGGAAAGTTGCAGGGAGAGGCGGGCAGCGCCACACCCCTTCTTCCCGCGTTCTCCGTGCACATAGCACGCACGCTGACATAACTAAGAGTACGGCACTTAACACAGTGATGGCTCTACTCATAGCCGACCTCCAAGCTTGTTTGATCTTCGATATGCTCGATGCCCTATTTGGAAATCATCCACATATTGTGCACCCTAGCAGCGGGTATGGTTCTACCCAAGTGAAGGTCTGATACATATCGCCGCCACCTATCGGATCTGGCGTCCCATATCGAGTATAGTCCCTCAGAACAGAGAGCACGGGGCTCGAGAGGATATACGGGATGACCAACTTAGTTGCTACCTCAGGTTCCCGTGCGACCAAGGCCTCTAGATTTTGGTAGTACTCTGGCCTAAACCTGTCTGGAACGTGCGACCCCGAAGCGCGCCCTGTCTTGTTCTTTATCTTGAATATAACTCTGTCATCTGGAACTACCGCTCGCGTAACCTTGTAGTCAAAGGTTCCCAAAAAGTGCGTAATGTTAGCATGTTTCATGATGTGCCTAGCGATAATGCGCCCGTTGCCGTCGTCAGGCCAATCTTCGATAAGGCCCTTGCGGTCACCATACACAAGGAAGTCGAGCGTTGCTTGAAGGAATCCTCCCTCCCGAAAGTGGAAGGGTACCGGGTGGGGGAGGTACTAGGCCAGAGGGATCGGTGAGAAGAGTCAGGTTACTCCTGGCATAGACGTAGCGGTTCAAGCTCGAAGGGAGACGAATACTACCGAAGTAGGGGTCAGACTGTGTGAGCCTCCCCACCCCCGGCTCATAGTACCTCGCCCGCAGGAACACCAACCCCGTGCTGGCATCCCACTGCTCCCCGGTGAACCCATACGGCTCGCCGCCACTCTCCCCCAGCGGCACCCCAAACGGGCTGAAGCTGTAGCTCTGCACCACCTCCCCCGCCGGGTCGGCCAGTTGCCGCACACTCCCCAGCCCATCGTTGACATGATACGCCCACGTCCCACTGTCGTACTGCGCCAGGAGGCCTGTGGTGAGCGCAGTCGAACCATCGTGGCCGTACAGGTAACTCGTTGACTCCT
>JAOZOT010000220.1:0-1876 GCA_029933115.1 Anaerolineae bacterium
TCTGCACTGAAAACTAATAGTCGGGGTGAGAGGATTCGAACCTCCGGCCTCAGCGTCCCAAACGCTGCGCGCTAGCCAACTGCGCTACACCCCGTCACAAATAGTATAAACTATTTGGGCTTAAACGTCAAACTTGTCACCTCCAGGGATCCACCGGCCGAACGCCCCCACAGATTGGGCTCATACGCCGGGTAGACCAGGGCGGGCATCGCCCGAAAGCGGCCGGGGACAGCGGCCCGCACCAGGTAGCTGTAGACGTGCTCGCCAGCCTCTACCCGCTGGATGAAAAGAGCTACCTTCTCTTCCCTTCCCTCAAAGTGGACAGGATTCTTTGGAGTAGGCTCGGCTTGTAAGCTCCCCTCGATGGCCTTCACCCCCGCCGGCAAAGGATCCTCCACCACAACGTACCACATTTCCTCTGGAACCCTCACCGTCAACCGCACGCCAATGAGGTCGCCAAGGCGGTATTCCACCCTGGGTTCGCCGGTGGCGGGGTCAAAGTACTCTCGGTGCAGGGAGGGACCACCCAGTGACCTGGCTGATTCCAGGTCTTCTTGGCCCCAATAGTAGCGGAGAGTCAGGGCGTAGTGAAGCCGTTCTTTCCCCTCTTTGACCAGCCTGACCTCGTTGTCGCCTTCCACCAGGTTGGTGACCACGAACCTGACAGGGAGGGCCATGTTCTCTCCGGTGGAATCGCCGCTGCCCACTACCTGACCGTTGACCAGAACCTGATAGTGATGATCGGGCGTCCTTTCACCTTTGATGACCAGGTAGTCGGTCAGGGCTGCGACCACCGCTGCCGTCTCCCGAGGAGTGCGCCAGTGGCCGTCCTGTTGCACCCGGATCAGCCAATCGAGGGCTTTGGGGATGAGGGGGCTGTCGGGGGCTATCTGCAATAGAGCTTGCAGGGCCAGGGCTGTAGTGCTCATCTCGCCGGCCATGAGCTCGTCAGCAGCTTTTCTTTCCGGCCAGTGAGCCGTGCCCACAGTCACCCTCGCTTCGCGGGCCAAATCGGCAGCCAGGCCCGAGGCCTCATCAGCCCTCCCCAAGGTGTACGTCGTCATGGCCCAACAGGCCCGCGCCCAGGGGGCCAACTCTGCTTGAAGCTCCGGTAGAGAATCGGCCAGAGCCGGGCTGCTCTTCCCTGCCTCTGTCAGGACGTAAAGAAGATAGGTCTCAAGGTTTGGATCCTCAGCGTCCTTCAGGTCATCCTGCAAGGCCATTATACCCCGTTCCAGAACCACCTCGTCCACCGGAAGGTCAGCCTTTTGGGCCCGGATGAGGCTGTGCACCACCTGGGCCGTGAGGTACGGCGAAGGCTCGGTATTCTCCCACCAGCCCCAGCCACCGTCGTCACCCTGAAAGCGGTAGAGCCGCCACAGAGCCGTCTGGCCCTGCTGAGCCAACTCCTGTGACAGGGCCTCGTCCTGAGCTTGTCGAAGGGCCTCGCCCTGAGCCTGTCGAAGGGCCTCATCCTCCCGATCAAGCTCCCCCAGGGCCTGCCTGACCGAAGCAACGGCCAACAGCCAACTGGCGGTCTGCTCCGTGTTCCCATAAGGATAACCCCGGAGGTAGTCGAGGCTGTCCACGGTGAGGGCCAGCAAGGAGGGGAAACCCTTGATGGTCAAAGCGGCTGTGACGGCCTTCTTCGGCACACTGACCGTCAAGGCAATCTCGTCCTCCACTCCGCCGGCGTCGGTCAGCCCCCCTTCATCGCCAAAGGGCAGAATAGGCACGGTCCACTCTGCCTCATCAGCGGCTGCCTCGCCTGTGGCCGAAAGAGTCATGGTCGCCGTGGATTCCTGGGACACGGTAGCGGGCCAGTCTGCCCGCGCCGTACTGCCTGCGCTGATGACCACCGTGCGGCTCAACGGGT
>JAOZOT010000220.1:1976-4672 GCA_029933115.1 Anaerolineae bacterium
CCCTCTCGATCCAGGTGCACCGCCAGCGACTCTGCTGTGCGCACGGCCAGCCCGCGCCGTCCGTAGAAGACCTCAATGATACCGGGCCTCCATTTTTGCTCGCGGTGGGTTTGCAACCCGCCGCCGGGCCGCCGGATTGCAAATCCAGCGGGAGCAATTTGTGAGCTACTGATACCCGGCCTCTCGCTGGAAGCGCCGTCAACTACAGTCAGCGAGACCTCGGCGCTGAGGGGCCGGCCCTCGCCGTCGGTTGTGCGCACGGCGCAGACGACTCTCTCTCCTGGCTGATAGCTCTCTTTGTCCGGGCTGAGGGAGACCGTCAGCTTTTTCTCCGCTGATTCGACGGTCAACTCGGCATAGCCTACCTTGAAACCCGGCGGCTCGCCGTCAGGGTGATTGCCGGGTATCAGGACGATGGAGACGAAAGCATTGGGGAAGTACTCCGGCTCTACCGGCACGCTGACGATGTTGCTATAGCCCTCCAATTCCACTGTGCGATAGGTCATGACGCGGCCCCGCTCAACGGTGAGCAGGGCTGTGGCCCGCCGATAGGGCGAGAGCACCATGACCTCCGCCACCTCGCCGACCCGGTAACGTACCTTGTCGGTTATCAGTTCCAACCGGTCGCCCTCTGGCCAGCGCCAGCCCGCCCGCCGCCCGGCTTCGCTGACCCAGAGTTGGGTGCTGCTGGCGAGGCGGTTGCCTCGTCTATCCTGGCCTTCAACCCGCAGCCGATACACACCTCCTGTGGTGGGCTTGAAGGTAATTCGTGCCCGGCCTTCTTCATCGGTGCGGAGGCTCCCCCTGGTGACTTCCAGGCTTTCCTCTTCCCAGCCCTCATTATTCCCTTTACGGTGCCACTCGACGAGATCAAGGGTATAGCTGAGTCTGACCTGACCCTGGGGCTGTCCTTCGGTATCAATTGTCCGCACATCGAAAGCTACCTTCTGACCCGTTCGAGCCACGCGCCGCTCTGGCCGCAAACTGATGTAGAAGCTGCCCTGATAGACGGGGAAGGAAGTGGAAGCGCTCACCGGTGGCTGGCCGGGGGCGGTCACCGTCGCTTTCAGAGTGAGGAGCTGGCTGTCGGTCACTGACTCTGTAGCGGTCGGCAGGGCGACGGTGAAACGACCTTCATCGTCGGTCATTCCCCGACCGCTAACGACGGTTTGCTTTCCACCAGCAGCATAAAGGGTATAGCTCACCTCTGCTCCGGCCACCGGCACCCCGAAATCGTAATCGGCGCTGATGGTGACGGTAATGGCGTCGCCCTTCACGTAGCCGGGCCGGTCGGTGGCCACGCTGACAGCGTAGCCCGGTCGGCGCGGTCTTTCCACTTGAAAGTGGGTCTCATGCTCCTCGTCGCCGACGCCGACCACCAGGCGATACCGGCCGGCAGCGGCCTCCTCCGAGAGCGGGAAAGAGCCGCTGACGGACCCGAAGGGAGTAATCTGGAGGGTTTCCTGATACACGGTGCGCCCTGCCTCATCGGTGACGGTGACGGGCACCATTGTATCTGGCGGCAGCAGGGAGTGGTGGCCGTCGTCATCGTGGCGCACGATGGCTTTGAAACGCACCTCCTGGCCTGGGCGGTAGATGGGGCGGTCGGTATAGATGTAAAGGATGGAGGATGGAGGATGGAGAATTGTGTTTGATTCGGGGGTGCCTTCCACAATCTCGGGTGCGGCGGCGGTTGACCACTCTTCGGCGCAGACAGCCACGTCGTCCTCCTGCTGGACGACGGCCAGCACAGGGCCCGTCCCCTCAGGGAGGGGGCTTCTGAAAACGCCTTCTCTGTCCGTCTGGCCGGTGACCAGAACCCGACCGTCTTTTCCGTAAATCGTCACCTCGTAGTCGGCGGCCGGGCTCCCGTCGGCCAGCGCCACCACCCAGACCAGGACTTGTTGCGGAGCACGTTTGAGAACCAAAGCCGAACGGCTGACTGACAGCAACTGGCCGGTCCGTGCCCCTTCGGGAGCACTCGCAGTCAGCAGGTAAAGGCCCGGTGGGAGGGGGTCCACTTCCACTTTCTGTGACGTTTCCCGGTCGGCTTGGGCCTGGGCAGAGATAGACCATTCCCGAAGAGAACTCCCTTCTGGGCGGTACTGCTCCCAATCCTTGGCCGGTAGACTCTGCAAGGCGACGAAGGCCGAGCTATCGAGGGTGTAGAGGGCCAGGTCAACGCGGCTCAGATTCAGGGTCGCGAGAGGCAGTTGGAACGCCGCCTCAGCTTCCACCATCCCCACGCGGCCGGCCACGGCCAGATTGGGCTGGCGTTCCACAACCGTGAAAGCCCAGGCGAAATCCTCGGTCATAGGCAAGCCATAAGCTGCGTCCCGGGCTCCTTGGCTGATGGTCACCTGATAGGTGGTCCCCGGCCGGAAATCTCCGCTGATGGTCAGGGTCTCTGCCGCCCAACTCAGGTTCAGGTTGCGGATTGGCGGCTTGATGCTCAGGTGGCTCTCCACCGAGGCCTCGTCCATGAGATGGCTGAAGGTGATGGCGATGTGATCTGGGTTATGAATGTAGCGCGCCTGTCGAGATGGGTCTGGGTCCACTACTATGGGTGAGGCGAGGACGGTGAAGTGGAGGGTGAAGGGTTCTGCCATGCGTCGCAGGAGCCAACTGCGCGCCCCCCGGCCGACCGTCACCGTTATCTCGGCGCCGGCGGGCCAGGGTTGAGCGGGGGTGAAAAC
>JAOZOT010000220.1:4772-6149 GCA_029933115.1 Anaerolineae bacterium
TTCCGCTCGACGGTAGAGGGGTTCATGGGGGTCAGAAAGGTGAGGGTGATGGGGCTGCGGGGCAGCACGTCACTCTGGCCTTGTTCTGGGGAGGAGTTGATGACCAGGGGGGCGCACCAGGGACGCAGTCGCTCCCTCAACTGCGGCGGGGCAGCCCGCAGGACGGTGCGGCGCAAAAAGGGGTCGAATTCTGTCAGTTCGACGAAGACGGTGAGAAAACCGATAAGGCAGCCCAGGGCGATGACCAGGGCTGCGACGCGCTTTTTCATAACATACCCTCGCAAAAAGCAAAGCTGGCCCGTGCTGAACCAGCCTTGGCAATTGGATTCACTTGAGTTTGGTGCACCACTCAGCTTGCTGATTTGCCGCTCTGCCGATTTGTATCTCTCTTCAGTCCCAACTCTTTGTAAAACGCATCGAAATCAAATCGCTCGTCGAGCATCTTCTCAAAGCGGTTGATCTTTTTCTCTTGATGGAAGCGGGTCTTGCCAAAGAACTGTTCGATGACTTCGACCGTGGTCAGGGTGTCCTGTTTGACCAGGATCATGGGGACCCCCACCTCTTCGGCTCGGCCCAGGATGATGGGGCTGGGATGCAGGTTGCCCGTCAGGATCAGGCATTTGGTGGAGGTCTCCAGAGCTGCCAACTGGATGTCAGGACGGTCGCCGCCGGTGATCACTGCTTTATTGGGCTTGCGGCGGAAATAGGTCAGGGCCGAATCAACGCTCATGGCACCCACCATCAGGTGTTCCACCAATTCGCCGACGTACTCGTGCCCGCAAAGGATCTCACCGTTGAGACACTCGGCCAGTTCCGTCACGCTGATGGAGAGGAGAAGCCTCTCCTGGGGCAGGGTGGCAAAAACTGTTATCCCTCTCTTCTGTAGGGCAGGTTTGATCACATTCTCCACGAAAGGCATCCTCTGCCGGGGGACGGCGTTGAGGACAACGCCCAGCATGGAATCCCCGTGTCTGGTGCGGGCTGTCAGCACATCGTCCACTATTTGGAGGTCGCTGGTATACTTTACCACTACCAGTTCCTGAGCCTTCAGGAGATCGGCTACGTATGATGCGGGCAGGTCAATAATATGCCCTTCTCGCAAACTGGCTCCCCCTTCCAAAAGAGTCACGTCGCGCCCTTTGGTGACCTCGGCGAAGGCTTTTTGCAACTCGGCCGCGAAATCGGTCTTTTCCTCGCCTTTCAGCACAGCTTCCACCACTTGCGGTGTTAGCATCACCGGGGCGATGGTCTCCATAGGCTCAGGCAGATTCAGGGTCTGCTTGATGAACTCGGCGTCTTCGTCAATGACCCGTCCTTCCACTTTTCTGGCGACGGTGCTCACCGGCTTCATGTAGCCAACGGTGAACCCATCGCGCA
>JAOZOT010000221.1 GCA_029933115.1 Anaerolineae bacterium
GGGCTGAGCGGCTCAAGCCTGCTGCAAGCAGGCTGTTGACCCATCCTGCCAAGGGCACTTCCGGTGCCCTTCCGCTGCCCAGCCTGGAGCTTGCTCCAGGCAAGCCGGCTCATCGCTGAGAAGGCCACTCGCCGCAAACTACACCATTTCACGGTGTAGTGCCGGTTTACCCAACCACCGTCCCATTACCGAACTATTTTCCAAGTTCATCAGCGCCCACTACGAGGAGTTGCGGTCTACTGAGCCTCAAGTTAACGACCTACTCTATCACTGAGCCTTGACCACCCACCGCTCGATGTGATTGACCCCCATTACTGGAACCGTCCATTCTAGATAGGGCTTGGTCAACACAAAGTCGCTGTAATAGTAAAGAGGGATGATAACTGCCTCTTCGTCGCAGAGGATGATCTCTGCGCGCCGGTACAACTCTTTGCGCCGCTCAGCGTCGAGTTCGCCGCCGGCTTCTTCGGTGAGGCGATCAAACTCCTCGTTATGCCACCGGATGCGGTTAGCTCCCCATTTGGAGTGGAAGACCTCGAAGAGCCAGTTGTGCTGGTCGGGATAATCGGCGCACCAGCCCAATCGCCAGATGTGCGGCGGATCCTCACTCAAAGTGGTCAGGTAGGTCTCCCATTCCTGCTCGGCCAACTCTACCTCCACCCCCAGTGTATCCTTCCACATGGCCTGGACTGTCTCGGCAACTGACCGGTGTCTGTCGGAGGCATTGTACATCAGGGTGATCTTGGGAAGCCCTTCTCCGTCTGGGTATCCGGCTTCTATCAGCCATGCCCTGGCCAGATCGGGATCATAGTCCAGCATCCACCATCCCACCTCTGGGTCGTCGGCCACGCTGCCAAAGACGCCCGGGCTGGCAAAGGTGTGAGCCGGGAGCGCTGAACCCTCAAACAGCGCGTCAACCAGCCTTTGGCGGTCAATGGCTGCCGAAAAAGCCCGGCGCACCAGGGGGTTGTCGAAAGGCGGCTCGGTGGTGTTGAAGCCATAGTAGTAAGTACAGGGTCGTGGCGCGAAATAAAGCTCCTCAAACAACTCCTCATCCGCTGACACCCGCTCTGCCTCATCGGTAGGCACCCGGGCCATGTCCAATCCACCTTCCTCGTACAAGGCCAGCGCCTCGTAATCGTCCAGCATCGCCCAGTTGACGCGCGCAATAGAAACTTGAGCAGCCTCATAGTAGAAAGGGTTCTTCACCATCACCATACGGTTGTCGTGCTCCCAGGTTTCTAGCATGTAGGGGCCATTGGTCCAGATGTTGCCAGGCTCGGTCCAGAGTTCACCGTACTCCCCGATGACTTCCCTGGGCACCGGGTGGTTGACCCCCATCCCGGCAATGCTGGGGAAATAGGCGGCCGGATATTCTAGAGTAAACCGGACAGTGTAGTCGTCCACGGCTTCGACGCCCAGCTCGTCCAGGTCGGTCATCTCTCCGGTGTTCAGGGCCTCGGCGTTCTTGATGACATAGTCTATGTAAGCATAGTTGGAGGTAGTGGCCGGGTCAATGCAGCGTTTCACGCTGTATTCCACATCGTGAGCAGTGACTTCACGCTTCTTCTCCACCTTGCCCGTGGCCGGGTCGAGATGCACCCAGTAGACGCCCTTCCTGAGATAAAAAGTCCAGGTCAGCCCGTCGTCAGAGACATCCCAGCTCTCAGCCAGTTCGGGGATGGGTTCCATCGTTGTGTCGTCATAATCGGTCAATCCGAGAAAGAGCAATTCGACCGCTTGGTGCGCCTCATCTCCAAAGTCGGCCGGCGTCGGGTCAATACTCCCCGGCTCTACTCCCAGATTCAGGTTAACCTCTGGCCCGGTCGGCGGCGCCATCTCACCGGCAGTTGCTGTCGGTATGGCACTCTCTGCCATCCCGGCTACGCGGGTCGGCGTGGCAACTTCCACAAGTGACGGCTGGATTATCCAAAGCATCCCCCCGATGGCCGCTGCTACCAGGCATAGGAGCACCCCCACCCCCACGAGTGCCCAAACCCAGCCGGGCAATCTGGTGCGGGCCCGATCCGGCGCCGCCACCGGAACCGCTGCCGGCGATGGCGTCGGCAGCGGTACTACCCTGGGTGGTCTCTCCTCGGCCGTGGGCAGCGTAGGAGCCACTCCGGGGATAGCACTTACCTTTGGAGGCGTCACCTCGCCAGTTGGCGGCCGGCGTTCCAACCCCTCCCCGGCAAATTCGGGGGCTTTCTCCACATCCGGGGGCGCCGAGACCGGCTCGATGGGCATTTCTGTCGTTGGCAGCGGTGCGGCGGAGGCAGCCACCGCCTCCGCCAGCGCCTTGGCCAACTCTCCGGCACTCCGATAGCGGTCGGCCGGCTCTTTGGCCATCGCCTTCAAGATCACCCGTTCCACCGCTTCGGGGATAGCGGGGTTCACCTCTCGCGGTAAAGGCAGCGGCGCAGTGATGTGCTTGATCACCACGGCCATGGGCGTTTCCGCCTCATACGGCACCTGCCCCGTCAACATCTCGTACAGCATCACCCCCAGGCTGTACACGTCGCTGCGGGCGTCCACAGAGATGCCCTGCCCCTGCTCCGGCGACATGTAAGCCGGGGTACCGACCCCAACGCCGGAACCGGTCAGCCGTATGGAAGCTTCCGTCATCTTTGCCAGGCCAAAGTCGGTCAGCAACACCCGCTGGCCACGCTCCATCAGCACGTTGCTCGGCTTCACGTCACGGTGTATGATCCCCTGTTCGTGAGCGTAGTCGAGGGCGTCAGCGATCTGGCCAATGATGTCCACTGCCCGGTGCAGCTCCAGCGGCTCGCCGAGCATGTTTTTGAGCGTACCCGCCTCGACGTACTGCATGACGATGTAGGTCAGATCGTCCTGCTGGCCAAAGTCGTACACCGGCAGGATATGGGGATGGGTCAGCTTGGCGATAGCTTTGGCCTCGCGCTGGAAGCGGGCCAGAAAGGTCTCGTCGCGCAGAAAATATCCGGGCAAGATTTTGACCGCCACATAGCGGTCGAGGCTGGGCTGATATGCCTTGTAAACGTCGGCCATGCCCCCCTTGCCGATTCTCTCTACGATCTGGTACTGGCCGATGGTGTGGCCGATCAGGTCAGTCATCTTATTCCTCCCGGTTCGCCGTCATAGCTTGTAGATGTCACCCCCTCTGTTAGAGCGTGTCTGAAAATTCAGGGGAGGCGGCGCTCGTAGTAACGACTTCAGTCGTTTTTAGCCACAGAGCACCGGCCATTAGCGACTCCAGTCGCCACTACGAGCATTTTTTCAGACACGCTGTTAGTGTATCACAACACGGGAGGGAAGTCAATAGACAATCGCAGGTACACGCTTGACAACCAGCCCACAAAGTAGTATAGTTGAACGCGAAAGCCACGAAAGGGGGAAAAGCCTGCTACCATGAACCTCAACCAATTTGAAAAGCGTGCGGAGGTCTTTCGAGAAGAGATGCTCCGCGAATATTACCAGGCTATGGCCGGTCTCAAAGAGCACCTGGAGATTGCACCTATCTATGAGCGTTACGCTGACCTCTTTGCTGAAGACACCGTGCGGTGGCTGCTGGGACAAAGGCAGGACAAGCGGGGGCGATACCTGGCCGAGTTGGCCACTATGGGCTATCTTGAGCAGAGAGTCAAGGAACTGACAGAAGCTATCACCAACTTTATCCTGAAGGCTACAGTGGAATGGGATGGCGAAGAAATACCCTATCAGACCGTGCAGCCTCGCATCGCCAACGAGCCCGTCATGGAGCGTCGCCACGAGTTGTATGCACGGCAACGGGCAGTGACCGCCCAAAGCAATGACCGGCGCGCCGAACGCTTCCAGGCCATGTACAATGCCGCTCAGGAACTGGGCTTCACCGATTATACTACTATGTGCGATCAACTGGAAGATTTACACCTGGCCTGGCTCACAGAGCAGATGCAAACCTTTTTGGCGCGCACAGAACAAGTCTATGTGGAGCAACTAGCTCACTATCTGGCGACCATCGGTGTGCCTGAAGACAAGGCCGACATCAGCGATTCCCTCTACCTCTTCCGCGCGCCCCACTTTGACGGACTCTTCCCCGCAGAGAGGATGCTCCCCGCCTTACGTGCTACTCTGTCCGGCCTGGGCATTGACCTGGACTCCCAAGAGGGACTGGACCTGGATACAGAACCCCGTCCCTTGAAAAGCCCGCGGGCCTTCTGCGCTCCCATTCGCGTGCCCGACGAGGTCAAACTGGTCATCAAACCCATAGGCGGCCAAAACGACTACAAGGCCCTCTTCCACGAGGCCGGCCACGCTCAGCACGCCGTCAATACCGCCGCCGAATTGCCCTTCGCCTTCAAACGCCTGGGCGACAACTCTGTCACCGAAGGCTACGCTTTCCTGTTCGACAACCTGATCAGGAACCGTCACTGGCTGCGGGAAGTGTTGAAAACCCCCGATTGTGAAGATTACGTCAAATTCTCGCGGTTCCACAAGCTCTGGTTCCTGCGCCGCTACGGAGCCAAGCTGCTCTACGAACAGGAACTCCACGCCGGGGTAAAAGACCCCGCTTCTCGGTACACCGAGATTTTGGGCAACGCCCTCAAAGTCACCATTGCCTCCGAGAGATACCTTGAAGATGTGGATGATGCCTACTACGTGGCCCAGTACCTGCGGGCCTGGATCTTCGAGGTGCAAATGCGACGCTATCTGGAGCGAGAGTACGGCTCGACCTGGTTCACCAAACCGGCCGCCGGCCGTTTTCTGATGGACCTCTGGCGGCAGGGGCAGCGGGACAACGTAGTCGAGCTGGCTCGGCAGATGGGCTACGAGGGCCTGGACCTGGAGCCGTTGACAGAGGAACTGCTGAATTTTTGACCTCTCCGTTTTTCTCTTTTCCAAAAGCCTGTAGTATAATTGAAGCATCAAGTCAAGGAGGTTTGTCATGGACCTGGAGCTCAACGAGGAGCAAGAGATGATTCGCAAAATGGCACGGGACTTTGCCCAGAACGAGCTGGCCCCTGTGGCCGCCGAGTTGGACGAAAAAAGCGAACCACCCCTGGCCAACCTCAAGAAAATGGCCGAATTGGGCTTCATGGGCTTGGCCATACCTGAAGAGTACGGAGGCATTGAGGCCGATGCAATCAGCTACGCTATTGCTGTGGAAGAAATTTCCAAAGCCTGCGCTTCCACAGGGGTGATCATGGCTGTGCACAATTCCCTGGGCAGTTATGGTCTGGTGACCTTTGGCACCGAGGAACAGAAGCGAAAATTCCTGCCTCCCCTGGCCAGTGGCCAATGGATTGCCACCTTCGGCCTGACAGAGCCAGAGACCGGCAGCGACGCAGCTTCTATAAAGACACGGGCCGTCTTGGACGGCGACGAGTACGTCCTCAACGGCACGAAACAGTTCATCACCAGTGCCCCCTTCGCCCACCTGTTTGTCATCTTTGCCGTGACCGACCCCACCAAAGGGCATCGGGGCATCAGCGCCTTCCTGGTGGAAAAAGGCACGCCCGGCTTTTCGGTGGGCCGGGAGGAGAACAAGATGGGCATCCGGGCCGCCTCCACCTGCGGGCTGACCTTCGAAGATTGTCGTATTCCGGTGGCCAACCGACTGGGGAAAGAAGGAGAAGGTTTCAAGATAGCTATGGCCAGTCTGGATGCGGGGCGTGTGGGCATCGCCGCCCAGGCGGTAGGCATCGCCCAAGGAGCTTACGAGGCCGCTCTGGCTTACGCCAAGGAACGCCACCAGTTTGGCCGCCCCATCGCCGAGTTCCAGGGCATCCAATGGATGCTGGCCGATATGGCCACCCGCATCGAGGCCGCACGCCTTTTGACCTATCAGGCTGCTTTGGCCAAAGACAGAGCCAAAAAGACCGGCGAGCGCTACAGCAAAGAGGCCGCTATGGCCAAGCTCTTCGCCTCGGAAACGGCGGTGTGGGTCACCCAAAAAGCCGTCCAGATCCACGGCGGCTACGGCTACATCAAGGAATATGCGGTGGAGCGTTACTACCGCGATGCCAAGATCACCGAGATTTACGAGGGAACCAGCGAAATCCAGCGTATTGTAATCGCTCATCAGATACTGCGTTAGGATGCATAGGCAGGCTCAAGTGGAAAAAGCCCACGATGCATTGAGACATTTGACCGGACAAGAGAAGAAAGCCCTGGCCGAATACCTCAGAC
>JAOZOT010000739.1 GCA_029933115.1 Anaerolineae bacterium
CCCAGCCCTGAATGGCGGCTGCCGCCCATCGGAGAGATCCTGGAAGACAGCCTGGAACAGGAGATCAGCCAGGCGGAAATTCGGGCCAAGGTCAAAATTATAGAGGAGACTCTGGCCAGCTTTGGGGTCGTGGCCAAGGTGGTGGAGGTCAATCAGGGGCCCACGGTGACTCAATTTGGCCTCGAACCGGGCTATGTAGAACACAAGGATAGCAGTGGGCGCATCAAACGAGTCAAGATCAAGGTCTCCAAGATCAGTTCCCTGGCCGATGATCTGGCCCTGGCTCTGGCTGCCTCGCCCATCCGTATTGAGGCCCCTGTCCCCGGCCGGCCCATAGTGGGCATCGAGGTGCCCAACTCGGAACCGTCGCTGGTAGCCCTTCGTAGCGTCATGGAATCCGAAGCTTTTCGCCAACTGGATTCCAAACTCAAGATCGCTCTGGGCCAGGATGTCTCAGGGCAGGCGGTGGTGGCCGACTTGGCCACCATGCCCCACCTTCTCATCGCCGGAGCCACCGGTTCGGGCAAGTCGGTTTGTATCAATTCCATCGTGACCTGCCTTTTGTGTAACAACACCCCCGACACCTTACGCCTGCTCATGATTGACCCCAAGATGGTCGAGTTGACTAATTACAACGGCATCCCTCACCTTATCCGCCCGGTGGTGGTTGAACTGGAAGAGGTGGTCAAGGTGTTGAAGTGGACCACCAAGGAGATGGACCGTCGCTATCGCTTGTTCGCCGAGGCCGGCTCACGCAACATCGAGAACCACAACGAGAGCCTGGCGGCGCGGGGCAGGCCCCCTTTGCCCTACATCGTAGTGGTCATTGACGAGTTGGCCGATTTGATGATGGTCTCTCCCGATGAGGTGGAGCGTTCTATCTGCCGCATCGCTCAGATGGCGCGGGCTACGGGCATCCACCTGGTCATTGCCACCCAGCGGCCCAGTGTGGATGTGGTCACCGGTCTGATCAAGGCCAATTTCCCAGCCCGCATCAGCTTTGCTGTGACTTCACAGGTGGACTCGCGGGTGGTTCTGGACATGGGCGGAGCGGAGCGGCTGCTGGGCCGGGGCGACATGCTCTACATGGCCTCTGACTCCAGCAAACTGGTCAGGTTGCAAGGCTGTTTTGTCTCCGACCGCGAATTGAGCCGCCTGGTCCATTATTGGAAAGGCATCCGTGTACCTCAGGCGCTTAAACCGGAGGACGTGGTTCAGCAGCCGCTGTGGGCTGATTTCATGGCCAAGGAGCAGGAGGCGGCAAAGGCTGATGATTTGCTGGATAAAGCCATCGAGGTGGTGCGCAAACATAATCGGGCCTCTATTTCTCTTTTGCAGCGGAGACTGCGCATCGGGTATTCGCGGGCGGCCCGGCTGATTGATTTGATGGAGGAGCGGGGTATCATTGGTCCTGAGGAAGGGGGTAGTCGTGGGCGGCGGGTGTTGATTGGGGGAGAGGAAGGGGGGGCACCCCCCAAAGCCCCCCGCCCTGACGGGTAGACAGATAATTTACATAAGGAGAACTCCAAATGAAAACAGAGACTTTTAGAGGTAGGGACTTT
>JAOZOT010000740.1 GCA_029933115.1 Anaerolineae bacterium
TCGTGTCTCACACACCGCGTCTATGCAATCCAAACAACCTCTATTTCCTGCAAAGCTACAGTAAAAGAAACGGGGCATCCCAAGATGCCCCATTGTCGTTCAATCCTCTTCGTGAGCAGGTAGGCGGCAACTGGAGCTCAGATCGAGCTTCTCCGCGAGCGCAGCCGCCCACCGGAGCCGAATCCCGGTCCGGCTACTTCCTAACGGGCCTGGGCTAGTTCCACCGCCTTTCGGGCCGCCTCAACCAAGGAACCGGCAGTCGCCATTTTAGCGCTGGCCAGGATGTGTCGGCCCTCTTCCTCATTGGTGCCCACCAGACGGGCGACCATGGGCACATCGGTGGATACTTGCTCAAGAGCCTCCAAGATGCCTTTGGCCACCTCATCACAACGGGTGATGCCTCCAAAGATGTTGAAAAGCACCGCTTTGACTTTGGGATCGGCAAGGATAATACGTAAGGCAGCAGCCACCCTGTCGGCTTGAGCTCCGCCGCCGATGTCAAGGAAATTGGCCGGCATCCCGCCATAGAGCTTGATGATGTCCATAGTGGCCATAGCTAGACCGGCTCCGTTGACCATACATCCGATCTCGCCATCTAACTTGACGTAGCTGAGGCCATAGCACCTGGCCTCGGTCTCTGCCGGGGCTTCCTCATCCACATCGCGCATCTCAGCCAGATCGGAGTGACGAAAGAGGGCATTATCGTCTATGATCATCTTGCCATCCACAGCCAACAGAGATAACCGCCCGCCACTCTGATTGGTGACCAACAGGGGGTTAATCTCGGCCAATGAAGCATCACAATCCACGAAAGCGTTATACAATCCGGTGGCTATCTTGGTGAAACTCGATACCAAATCTCTTTCCAGGCCGATGCCAAAGGCCAATTCTCGCGCCTGATAGCCCTGCAAGCCCAGGAAAGGATCAATAGCAACCTTGAAAATCCGCTCCGGCATAGCCTTAGCTACCTCTTCGATCTCCATACCCCCCTCTGCCGAAGCCATCATCACCGGGCGGCGGGCAGCGCGGTCTATGGTGATGCCCAGATAGATTTCTTTGATAATGTCCGTCGCTGCCTCGTCAATGAGGACCTTTCTCACCTGTAGACCTTTGATGTTCATGCCCAGTATCTGGCTGGCTTTAGCCTCAGCTTCGGCAGCATCCTGGGCCAGTTTGATCCCTCCGGCCTTGCCACGCCCGCCGACCAGCACCTGCGCTTTGATCACCACCCTCCCCCCCAACCGCGCTGCGATTTTATAAGCGTCGTCGGGGGTCGAAGCCACATCACCATGTGGAATGGGCACCCCGTAACGGGCGAAAATGCGCTTTGATTGATATTCATGTAGTTTCACTCGTCAATTGCCTCCTCAAACAAATAGCTCCGTTGCCATCGTTGGGGCCATATTATACCACGCGCTGTCAATTTGTCCAAAACTGGGGGTAACGATGGACCGGCAAGGCAAAGGGAAGTGACGCCCAT
This sequence comes from Anaerolineae bacterium, assembly GCA_029933115.1. Taxonomy (GTDB): domain Bacteria; phylum Chloroflexota; class Anaerolineae; order E26-bin7; family E26-bin7; genus E26-bin7. The sequence goes on from JAOZOT010000740.1 coordinate 1,481, forward strand.
CTCCAAAGAGAAGCCCCGCCCCAGCTTGGGGTAAGTCCGCACGTAAACGTGGGCAAGTGATCGGGTGGGGCATGTTCCCAC
>JAOZOT010000741.1 GCA_029933115.1 Anaerolineae bacterium
GGGCGCGATAGCGACAGGAAAAACACGGCGTTCAACAGTCCCAAGGCCAGGAAGGCATAGCCCACCATCCCCCAGCGGTACACAAAAGGCGTGATGACATCATCTCCCAGGGCGGCCCAGGGCAGCGTGCGCAGCCAATCCACGATGATATTGCTGATTACCATACTGACCAAAGCCACGATCACCAGCAAGAGCAATTGTCGCACGTAAAAAGCTTTGAAGGAGCGATTGTGGCGGGGAACGTTGAAAGCATCAACGCTCTCCTGGGTGGGGATGATCATGGTGGCGAACTCGTTGATGGTGTATTCCAACATGGCGATAGTCAAGATGAGGGAGATGAGAGCCAGGTCAATGCCCACCTCGTAGGCTGTGCGAAACCAAATAATGTAGGGCGGCGGTTCGCCGCCGGGTGAATACGGGGCTGACCAGCCGATGACCCGGTCAAGGAACAGAAAACCGAAGTACAGCACACCATACACAAAATAGGGACTCACCGACCAGGCAATGATGGAATAGCGGGGCATCCTGGCCAGCCTTTGCACCCCGGCCACATCGCGGGCTCGACGCGCCAGGATCTGGTAGCCCCAGGTGAAGGCGATGACGTTGGCCACAAAGATGCCGACGGCATGGGCAATGTAAATGCCCCAGCCGAGGTAGGTCATGATCACCCACACCAGCACCCCACCGATCACCGTAGCCAGCAAGATAGCCAGATACTGCTCCAACATATACAGCGTCGAGACATTGAGCCACAGGCCAGACAGCAGGACGAAATACATGATGCAGATGAGGATCATATCCTGCTCGAAGAAAGGCAGGATGAGGTTACCGATGTACATGAGGATGGCCACCGCCAGAGTAAGGATGATGCCCGTCCGCAAAAAGTCCTGGCTGATGCGCTTGGCCAGCAAATAGATTTTCTGTTGCCAATAGAACATCCCCCGCCGGCTGATGGCCTGAGCGAAGCCGCCGGTAACAATGTAGCTGAGGATGGTGCCCACAGCGATGACTGTGGCCTGGCGCTCGCTGAAAAACAACCAGGCCCACAGCGATGAGCTCAGGGCGAAAAGGACGATGATCTGAGCAGTCATGGGCGCAGCGAACAGGCTGCCTTTCAGGTAGAATTTGATAAAGCGCCCAATGCGGCGCAGCAGCCCCTTGCGCTTTAACTCTTGAGGGCCGCCGCCGGTGGCGATGACCCGCTGCCGCGCCTGGTCGTGAATCTCCTCGGCCAGAGCGAACAGATTCTCGGCTCCAAAGTCGGTCTGGGCGTCCACATCGCGCAGGCCGGTGCTCTCCAGGGTGGCGGCCACGGCCCGCACGTCCATGGGGATGCCGATGGTCTCGACGACCATGTCCACCAACTCAGACTTGGCCCGCTCGACGGGGTCGGTTATCTCCCGGTGAAGCGGGCGTTGTTCCAATGCCGCCTGGCCAGGCATGGTTTGTTTGGCAATGGTCATAGGCTCCACTCTCTTTCAGAGCGTGTCTGAAAATTCAGGGAGCGGCGCTCGTAGTAACGACTTCAGTCGTTTTTAGCCTCAGAGCACCGGTCATTA
>JAOZOT010000222.1 GCA_029933115.1 Anaerolineae bacterium
CTGAGGCCCTTTCGTAATTCACCCGCAGAGGGGACGGCTACCCTCCCGCAGGCTTGAAACTCACTTTGGCAGCAGACTGAAAGCCACCTCACGGGCATAGCCTTGGCGGGGATACCGCCTCAGCCTGCGGGAGGGTGAACCCCCGCGAATTATGAAAGGCTCTCACTCCTCTTTGCTCACCTCTTCGGCGGGCCCCTCGACAGACTGTTGCGGTGAACCGGTCGAACCACCAGGACGCAGCCGAACAGCAGCCACCTTGAACTCTGGAATCTTGGCCTCAGCATCCAGGGCGTCAATGGTCAATTGGTTGGTGCCCGGGAAATGGAAGGGCATAAAGGTCGCTCCGGCCCGGACTTTGTCGGTGAGGCGCGCTTTGGCTCTCGTCTCGCCCCGCGCCGTGGTGATGGTCACAGTCTCGCCCTCAGCGATACCCAGTTGCGCCGCGTCCGTGGGGTTGATCTCCACAAAGAGCTCTGGGGCACGCTCCATCAGAGAAGGGCTGCGGCGGGTCATGGACCCGGCATTGTGATGCACCACCACCCGACCGGTGGTCAGCACCAGCGGGAAACCGACGCTGGTCTCCTCGGCCGGCGGGGTGTAACGCACAGGCACGAGGCGCGCATGACCATTGGAGGTTGAAAAAGCTTCGGTGTGAAGGATGGGCGTGCCCGGGTGATCGGTCCTGGGACAGGGCCAGAACAGGCCACCAACAGCAGCACTTTCGGCGATGCGCTGCGGAGTGATGCCGCCGTAGCTGGGCACAAGCCGGTTTATCTCCGAGAGCACTGCTGCCGCGCCGCTGTAGCTCAGGTCCAGGCCCAACCGCTGAGCCACCTGGCCGATGATCCACAGGTCGTCGCAAGCTTCGCCGGGGGGAGCCACGGCGCGGCCAATCCATTGCACGCGCCGCCCGGTGGAGGTGAAGGTGCCCTCTTTCTCAGCCCAGGCAGCGGCAGGCAGGACCACGTCGGCCAGTTGAGCCGTATCGGTCAAAAAGATGTCCTGCACTACCAAAAAGTCCAACGCTGCCAGCGCCTGGCGCACGTGTCCGGCGTTGGGGTCAGAGTTGACCGGATCCTCGCCCATGATGTACATGGCCTTGATCTCACCCGCGGCCGCGGCGTTCATCATCTCCACCACGGTCAGGCCGGGTTCAGAGCTGAGATTTGAGGTTGAATCTCCGGGATTCGATACCCAGGCCTGGTAGAAAGCTTCTGCCGCCTGAGGGTCATCCACCCGTCGGTAGCCAGGATAGAACTCGGCCAGAGCACCCATGTCGCACGCTCCCTGGACGTTGTTCTGACCGCGCAAAGGCCACAGCCCGGCGCCCGGTCGCCCCACCTGTCCGCAGATAAGGGCCAGGTCTGCGCAGGCGGCCACGTTGTCGCTGCCGGCAGTGTGCTGGGTGATGCCCATGCAGTAGACAATGGCCGCTGAGGATGCTTTGCCGTAGGCCCGCGCCGCCTCGACGACGAGGGCGGGCGGTATGCCTGTGATATGGGCCACATAGTCGGGGGTGTAATCCCGGACGACCTTGGTCAATTCGTCGTAGCCGCCGGTCCGTTGGGCGATAAAGACCCGGTCAATCAGCCCTTCCTCGATGATGACGTGCATCATGCCGTTGAGCAAGGCCACGTCGCTGCCCGGCCTGATCTGCAAGAAAGTGTCAGCCAGCCAGGCAGTGGGCGTCAGGCGAGGGTCGGCCACGATGACCTTGGCCCCCTTCTCCTTGGCTTTCAGCACCCAACGGGCCACAGGTGCGTGGTTCTCAGCCAGGTTGGAGCCGATGATGAAAATGCAATCGGCGTTGGCCAGATCAGGGATAGGATTGGTCATGGCCCCGCTGCCGAAGGCGCGGGCCAGACCGACTACAGTGGGCGCATGACACAAGCGGGCGCAGTGGTCAACGTTGTTGGTGCCCAGCAAGCGGGCCAGCTTCTGGAAGAGGTAATTTTCCTCGTTGGTGCACTTGGCTGAAGCCAGAAACCCCAAAGCATCGGGGCCGTGGGTCCGCCGGACCTCATTGAGCTTCTGGCTCACCAGGTCCAGGGCTTCCAGCCATGAGATGTGCCTCCAGCCGCCGTCCACCCTCCTCATAGGGTGGCGTAATCGCTCCGGGTGGTCGAGGATTTCCAGGACAGCGTTGCCCTTGGGGCAGAGCGCCCCTTCGTTAACCGGGTGCTCTGGCATGTACTCCACTCCCACTGCCCGCCCGTCTTCCACGGCGAGGTATAGCCCACAGCCGACGCCACAATAGGGACAAATAGTGGGGATAAGCGATTGTTGAGTCATGGGAACTCCTTTCCTCGGCAAGGCCCCGATTTCTCCAACAGTACCTCAAGCCGCAGATTTCAATCTGGCGGCCAGGCTGTAGTAACCCACAGAAGTGTTTATTATTGTATCACACAACGAATCAGATGGCAATGCCGCAAAGATCGAGGGCATATCAAACATACCACCCTCCCACAGGGTTCGCAACCTGCGGGAGGGTGGTATACTCCGACACTTTTGGGATAGGGTTGGCCCCTTGACAAGAGGCGCGATTTGTGGTATAATATATCTGCAATTTGCACATAGATGTGTTTTGCGCCTATGTGTCAATAGCAATTTGTCTCTGGAAAGGGGTAACACCATGCCGCGTGGTCCACGTTGGAGAGGGGGACGGGGAGGGGTTCCCTGTCCACGGCATGTCTACCGCTTCGTGGAACCGTGCTTGCTACTGTTGTTGCATCGCAATCAGACCCACGGCTACGACCTCATGGAAGGGCTCAAGGAATTCGGCTTTGCTGAGAACCCGGTAGATTCGAGCGTGGTCTATCGCACCCTGCGATCTATGGAAGCGGCCGGGCTCGTCACCTCGACCTGGGATACCACAGGGGCCGGCCCGCCACGGCGAGTGTACCGCATCACTGCCGAAGGCGACCGCTACCTGGCTCAATGGGTGGCCGACCTGCGGGAGACGAACCGGGTGTTGCACAGTTTCCTGAAAGCCTACGACGAACACATACGAGAGGGTGTCGGTGAGTATCATTGACGACCTGCTGGCTACCCCCCCTCTGTCCCCCCCACGAGTGGGGGGGAAAGGAGAGGGCACTCGTGGAGGGGAGAAAAGGGGGGCGGTGCGCGAGGTGCGAATAGGAGCCTTCTGGACGGCGGTGGTCCTCGATGTCTCTCCACGAATCCATGGTTCTTACCGCTGTGGCCTGGCCTCGGCGCTGCGGGACCCGGCCCTGAGCCCGTCGAAGGGCGATGACCATCACCACCACGGTCATGACCCGGTGCGCGGGGCCGGGCATCTACACGAATGCAGCGCCCGGGAGTTGGCCGAACTGGCTCGCTCCGACAGCCTGCTGGAGGCCAGCATCGGCCTGGCAACCATCAACGCCTTGCTCGATGTGGACGAGGACGCCTGTGTGGAACTGAACGCTGAACAGGTCATCCTGGAGCGAGGGGCAGACAAGCGTGTAGTCATCGTCGGCCATTTCCCTTTCATCCCCCGGGTTCGTGAAGTGGCGAAGCAGCTCTGGGTGCTGGAGAAGCGCCCCGGCCAAGGCGACCTCCCGGCCGAGGCCGCTCCTGAGGTCATCCCCCAGGCTGACGTGGTGGCTATCACCGGCACAAGCCTCATCAACCACACTTTCGAGGAACTGATGGGGCTGTGCCGCCCAGAAGCTTTCGTCCTGGTGCTGGGCCCTACCGCTCCCCTTTCGCCCGTCCTCTTTGACTACGGGGTGGATGTGGTCTCTGGCACCCTGGTCACCGATCCAGATATAGTACTGCGCTACATCAGCCAGGGAGCTACCTTCCGCCAGATAAAGCGTAGCGGAGGCGTGAAACTGCTAACCCTGACTCATGACAGACGCTTCACCAATTTGTGAAATACGTGAAAGGGAGAGGAAATGATTACCGAAGAACAAGTTCGACAGGCTCTGGAAAAAGTAATGGACCCAGAATTGAAACGCAATCTGGTAGAACTGGGCATGGTCCGCGATGTAGAGATACGAGATAGCCAGGTCAAATTCACCCTGGCTCTGACCACCCTGGCCTGCCCTCTTAAGGATCAGATTATGGCCGAAGCCAAGGCTGCTGTCCTGGCCCTGGACGGCGTGAAAGAGGTGGAGATCGAGCTCAAGGAGATGAGCGCCGAGGAGAAGAAGCGTATTTTACCCGACCGCGACCAACCAGGAGTGGCAGAGCGCTTCAACCACATCGAGCATGTCATCGCGGTGATGAGCGGCAAAGGAGGCGTTGGCAAATCGCTGGTGGCGGGCCTGCTGGCCGTGGCCCTCCGACGGGAGGGGCACCAGGTTGGCATCCTGGACGCCGACATCACCGGGCCCAGCATCCCTCGCATGTTCTTCCCCACCCGACAATGGCCCAAAGGCGGTCCCCTGGGCATATTGCCGGTGGAGAGCAAGACAGGCATCAAAATAATGTCCATCAACCTGCTCCTGCAGAGCGAGGAACAGGCGGTGATCTGGCGGGGGCCGCTCATCAGCGGGGCCATCAAACAGTTCTGGGGAGACGTCGTGTGGGGCGACCTGGATTACCTCATCGTGGATTTGCCGCCCGGCACCTCCGACGCCGCGCTGACGGTGATGCAATCGCTGCCTCTGAGCGGGGTGGTGCTGGTCACCTCGCCTCAGGGCCTGGCCGATATGGTGGTCAAGAAAGCGGCGCAGATGGCTGCCCAACTGAATGTGCCCATCATGGGCCTGGTTGAGAACATGAGTTACGCCATCTGTCCCGACACCGGGAAAAAGCTGGAGGTCTTTGGCCCCAGCAAGTCAGGGGTGATGGCCACACAGTTGCATGTGCCCCTGCTGGGCCGGTTGCCCATCGAGCCACAGATTGCCGAGTTGTGCGACGCCGGTCGCATCGAAGACTACCCGGCCGAGGAATTCGCTCCTATCGCCAAAAAGCTGGCCGAGATGGCGCTGCCGGCCAGACGTGCCATGTTCCTGAATGTGCCGGGAGCAAAATAAACGGTAGCGGGAGGAGAACATGAAGATTGCCGCAATCACCGATGATGGCATCACTATCAGTCAACACTTTGGGCGCGCACCCTACTACGCGGTGTTGACGGTGGAGGAAAGCACAATCGTCAAACGCGAACTGCGCGACAAGCTGGGTCACAGTCATTTCGTGGGGGAAGAGAGCCACGAGGACGAGGTCGGGCGGCACGGATATGGTCCTACCGCCCAGGACCGACACTCTCGCATGGCCGCTTCCATCGCCGATTGTAAAGTCCTGCTCTGTCGGGGTATGGGCTGGGGAGCCTACGAGAGCATGAGGCAGTACAATATCACCCCCATTGTCACCGACATTGCGGACATCGAAGCGGCGGTGAGAGCCTACCTGGATGGTACCATTGTAGACCACACCGAGTTGCTGCATTAGGTAGGGATGAGGGATGACAGTACGGAGCTTTGACGGAAAAACCCCTCGCATCGGCGAAGGGAGCTATGTCCACCCCTCGGCCGATGTGTTCGGTGATGTGACCATTGGTCGGGGGTGCTGGATCGGACCCGGGGCCCGCCTGCGGGGAGACTACGGTACCATCGTGGTGGGTGACTATTCCAGCATAGAAGACAACTGCGTGATCCACGCCCGTCCTGGTGAGACCACCCACATCGGCAACTGGGTGACCATTGGCCACGGCTGCGTGATCCACACCGCTACAGTGCGGGACTACGCTGTGGTCGGGATGGGCAGCATCGTCAGCGATTGGGCCGTGGTCGGCGTCTGGGCCGTGGTTGGTGAGGGCGCGGTAGTGAAGCAGAACCAGGAGGTACCCGAGGGGCACATCGCCGTGGGCGTGCCGGCCCGTATCCTGGAAAAGCCGGTATCCGAAGAGTACAAGGCCCAATGGTCAGAGTTCAAGAAGGTGTACGTGGACCTGGCCCGGCACTACCCTGATAAACTGCAAGATTTAGACTATCCCCAAAATGCTCAAGGCGGACGATAGTTCGCCGCCGGACTGTCGTCCAGCCGGAGCAGCAGTGATTTTTGGGGTAGACTCAGTAGATCGCGGATCTTGTTCGTAGTGGGCGATTTATCGCCTCAAAGAGGAAAATTTTATGGTTTTTTGGGCGGCGGCAAAGCCGCCGCCCAAAAAACACCCTATTTTCC
>JAOZOT010000223.1 GCA_029933115.1 Anaerolineae bacterium
CCCAAGGCGAAAATACTTTGACAAATTGCCTTTGCTCTCGCCGGATTTGCCATCCGGCGTAGCACAACGATATTCTACGATGCGTCAGATTACAATCCGACGCGAGCCTGATAATTTTCACCCTATTTGTGAACCAGGCCGAACGCGGACAGAACTTTGGAGGACGGGGGGGAGCACAGAATGGCCAAGATCCTGGTGGTGGAAGATAACGTGGCCCTCCTGGGAGCCATACAGGATACGCTGGAACTGAATGGATATAGCGTATACGGGGTCACCAATGGTGCGCAGGCGTTAGAAGCCTTCAGTCACTTCCGACCGGCAATGATCGTCACCGACGTAGTCATGCCAGAAATGGATGGTCTTGAGTTGTACCGCCAGGTACGGCGCAAGTCGGCGGGCGTGACCATACCCTTCGTCTTCATCAGTGCCAGAGATGCGGCCCAGGCCGTCGGACAAGTCGTCAGTAGCAGCAGCGCCTATTTCCTGAGAAAGCCATTCGGTCCAGAGGAGCTGCTGGAGGCGGTGCACAAATTCCTGAAAAAGGAGCAGGTTCGATGAAGAGATCCTATCTCAGTAGATCACATCTTGGCCCGTGGTGGGTCTGCCATCCGCTGCCCGGCCGCCGGATGGCGAACCCCGCAAGAGCAGGTTGTGGCCTACTGAATTTGCTTCGTATTCTGGTAATCTTGTGTCTTATTTCGTCTTACCTCTGGATAGCACCCAGCCAGGTCTATGCCTTGCCGGCCGGTTTCCAGGAATACTATGTCCTGGGCAACGAAGAGCACATCTGGAGGATGTTCAACTACATCCAGAGCCGGGAGGACGGAGAGGCCATGAGCACCAACATGTGCTCGGTCGTCACCCTGGTGGCCACGGCCGACAATCAAGTGATCTATTATGATCACTGGGAAGACGGTTACGAGGCCGACTTGCTCAACCCCACCCAGAGCAGCACCGAGGTCTACGGCGACGGGAACACCGGCAACGGCGGGACGGGGAGCGACATCCTGGCCGCAGGCGATATTATCACCCTGAACAGCGACCAGAACAACAGCACCATAAACGGCTATGTGCCGGTGAACCCTCGCAACTCCGGTGACGTCCGCTACGACAGCGGAGACCACATCATCACCAGCGGAGGCCCGATTGACCTGGCCCACGCCGTCTGGCCCTATGATCAGAGCTATATCGGTGGCGCCTGGGAGATTTACTCCCTGCAGGCATACACGACCGCTTATTCTTATCGTCTGCCGATAGGCGAAGATTTATACGCCTATGGCGGCGGCGACACGGGCTACTTCGGCGATTTCAAGTACGTCTACCTCCAGTTGCAAGCCCTCTACGACAACACCACTGTCTCCATTGACAACGGCACGGATACCGTCAACGTAGCCCTGAATAAGGGTCAGACCTACTCCAGCATGGGATACATTGATTCTTCCACAACGTATTCCATTACCATCAACGCCGGCACGACTATTCTCTCCGACAAGCCGGTACAGGTAGGACTGGTGACCGGGGCCGACGGCAATTTTCAAACCCGTTTTCTGGTCATCCTTCCCGAACTAGTGTGGGGCGCAGAGTACATCGCGCCCGTCCCCGGTGGAAGCAGCCGGCCGGCCGAAGTCTACATCTTTAATCCCAACGATTATAGCATCTCTGTCACCGCTTACGATACCGGCGGCACCGGCACCTTCTCCATCCCGGCCAACGCCATCAGCAGTACAGTGGCCTACAGTCAACCAACGGTGATGAACCGCTATGTGCCCGTCAATTCGGCGGTCAGGTTGGTTTCGGACGACCCTTTTGGCGTGGTGATTGCCGCCGACACATCGAATATACCCTACGACTGGGGTTTGTCCGCCATTCCGGTGAAGTACCTGACCCAGGATTACTACATCTCCTGGGCGCCCGGCTCATCCAATACCCCTCCTGGGGAAAATGGCTCACCAGTGTGGGTTACACCGGTGGCCGACAACACCACTTTTTATGTGGACTATGGCCCTGTTGACGGCGTTGTGGACCTCACATTTTCGCTGGATGCTTTACAGCTAAGGCGGGTGTTCGATCCCGATAACGACAACACCGGGATGCACATCTGGGCCACGGGCAAGTTTGCCGTCGCCTGGGGCGAAGACTCAGACACAGCCGGCGCCGGCACCCCTTACCTGGACTTGGGCCTGACCACGCTTCCCCTGTACCAGGGCTGGCTGGACCCCGTCCTGACCCTGGAAAAGACCGCGGACACCGAGGTGCTCCCCGTAGAAGGGGGAACTGTGACCTTTATCCTGGAGGCGCTAACGTCCGGCCCTTCCCCCGTGAGCAACGTTGACATCACAGATACCCTGCCCATTAGTTGGACTTATGTGCCCGGCACAACAATCGTTACCTACCCCGATGGCAGCAAGGGCTATCCCGAACCCACCATCAACGGCCAGACCTTGTTCTGGGATCTCTCGCATGAGATGGACTCTTACCAGACCCTGAGCTTGCAGTTCGATGCCCAGATTCAGACGGGGGGCAACGTAGGTTCGCGCCATTTTGATGGCTTCGAGAGCAATAATTACAGCGGCGGCACCGGCGGCTGGTTAAATTCCTGGATTGACAGCCAAGGGGACGGTCCGGCCGCCGGCGACATTCAAATTGTTGACAACACCAACGTTGAGCCTTACAGCGGCGACAGACAGCTTCAGATCGCCGATGACAATCAGACCATCTACCGGGAGATTGATCTGAGCAGCTTCAGCCGCCCTGCCCTGCGCTTCAAACGCTACTTCCGGTCGCTAGAGGACAGTGAGACTTTCGGGGTTGACATCTCTGTAGATGGTGGTAGTTCCTACACCTCTGTCCTTAGCTGGACATACCCTGCCGTCATCACCGATACCTGGATTCAAGAAGAGGCAGATCTATCAGCTTATATTACCGATACGGCCCGCCTGCGCTTCCGCGGCATCAGCGGCGTTGGACCTTCTGACTATTTCCACATTGATGACGTGGAAGTCTATGACGCAGTGGTTGTCAATGAAAACGAAGGCTTAGCGGTTGGGGAATACAGGGGCTACCTCTTTAATGCGACCGATGATGCTGTGGTCTATATTAGCGCGCTCGACCTCGACAAAGAAGTAGACCGTTCAACGGCCGAAATTGGTGATACTATCGTGTACACTCTCACCTACGAGAACAGTGGCGCTATCACCACGACCGGCACCTACATCAATGACCTCGTTCCGTGGGGCACTACCTTCTCTGACGTTTCCAGCGGTGGAGCCTACATCAGCGCCACCAATACTGTCAGTTGGACACTTTCAGAGGTGGGGCCGTCAGAGACAGGCGCAGTGACCTTTACCGTGACAGTAGATGACGGGACTCCCAACGGCACAGTAATCGAGAACTTTGGCCGCATCAACAGCGACCAGACCGGCGAGGCCAACAGCAACGTCGTAGAGACCACGGTGCTGGCCCCTGACCTGGATGTAGTCAAATCAGGACCAGGCAATGCCAGCGCAGGCGATGTTATCACCTATACGATCCAATACGCAAACAACGGCGGAGCAGCAGCTACCGGCGTCGTCATCTCTGATTCCATCCCGGTGTCCACCACCTATGTACCCGGCAGCCTGGCCATCATCACCGGCACCGAGTGGGTCACACTGAGCGACGCCGCCGACAGCGACCAGGGTGCCTACATCTCACCCACACTGGTCATTACCCCCGGCGCCACTCCCGGCATCATTGCTGCGGGCGAATCGGGCACCATAAGATTCAGCGTGCAGATTGATTCCAGCCTGCCCGATAATACCACTATACTCAACTACGCTACCTTTGATCGCGATGGGGCCAATCCTCAGAACACTGCCTTGGTAGCCACAGCCATCAGCGATCTCACCATCGAGAAAGCAGCAGACCAGACAGTAGCCGTGGCCGGCGACATTATCGAGTATACGCTGACTTACGGCAACCACGGGGCTATCACCGAGACCAACGTGTACATCTATGATGCCATCCCGACGCCTTCCACCTACGTCTCCGGCACAGCCACCGGCGCGGGCCTGACCGTCGAGTACTCCGTGGATCATGGCGGCACCTGGACCACGACGGTGCCCTCCGATCCGAGCCAGGTCACCGACTTGCGCTGGTGGCGCGACGAACTGGTGCCCGGCGCAACCGGCACAGCCAGCTTCCACGTCCAATTGCCCGAGGACCTGCCAGGTGACACCACCCTGTCCAACTTTGCCACCATCACCAGCACCCAAAGCGGCCCGATTTACTCCAACCTCGTGGAGGTTACGACGGTAGACCTGGTAATCAACAAAGTAGCCAGTTCGTCCTATGCCTTCCCCGGTGATACCATCACCTACACTATCACCTACGGCAACAACGGCAGCGCCAATGCCACCGGCGTCACCATCACCGACACTGTGCCTGTCAGCACCACCTATGTAAATGGCAGCATCACCGGCGCGGGCGCGGACGACAGCGGTGCTCCGAACCTCGTCTGGAATGTAGGGACGATCCCGGCTAGGAGCAGCGGGCTGCAAGCCGGTTTCGTCGTGACGCTCAGCACCGAGGCCGTAACCGGCACCGACATCGTCAACACGGTCACCATCAGCAATGAACTCGACTCGGCCACGAGTGAGAGCAAAGTGACGGTTGCCTCGGCAGGGGTGACCATCGGACCCAATGGCGAGGAGTGGGGAGATCCCGGCCAGACACTCTATTACGCTCACACTATCGTGAACACAGGCAGCGTCTCCGACACCATCGGGGTCACCTTCACCCATTCACTGTGGCCCACGGCCACCACCACTCTGTATCACGACGAGGATGGAGATGGAGCCTATGACCCCGGCGAGCCGGTAATCACCACTACCATAGGCACACTGGGAGCCGGTGAGGAATACGATATCCTGTTAAAGCTGGTCATTCCCACGGACGCCAACAACTGCGACGTGAACCAGACCACGATCACCGCCACTTCTACCATCAGTCCAGACCTGTCCAGCAGCGCGGTGGACACTACCCGTGTGAATTGCGCCGCCCTGGACATCGCCAAGACCCCGGACACTCAGACGGTGGTCAGCGGTTCCACCGTGACCTTTACCATCGCCGTCACCAACGCCGGCAACGTGAACCTGACGAATGTGATGGTCACAGATACTCTGGCGCCTGACTGTGCGCGGAACATCGGTGACCTGGATGCTGGAGCCTTCTACAGTTACACCTGCTCCTTCAGCAACGCAACGGCGGATTTCACCAACAGCGCCATAGTCACGGGCACGCCGCCGGTCGGTGGCGATGTGAGCGACAGCGATACAGCCTTCGTGGACGTGCTCCAGCCCGGTATGACCATCACCAAAACGCTGGAGACTCCCAATCCCATCCATGTGGGGCGGCCTCTCACCTTCTCCGTCCTCATCTCCAACACCGGCGAGGTCACCCTGACCACTGTACCGCTTACGGATACCTTCCCTGCTTCGTGCCTGGCTTTCGATTCTGCCTCTCCCGGCGAGCCCGATTCCACCGGCTCCGGGCAACTGGTGTGGAACAATGTGGGACCACTGGCCCCTCAGACGGGCACAAACTACACGCTGGTCTTCACAGCCACAGACGTCTGCACCGCCACCAACTGGGCCACGTCCACAGCCACAGTGGAGGGTGGCACCCTACTGCCCACAGTTGGAGATTCAGCTCAGGCGGTGCTGATAGAGCCACCGGAGCCGGCCTGGGACAAGCAGGTCTATATCAACGACGTGCTGACCGACACCAGCCCTATCACCGTCTCCGCTGGAGATACGGTGCAGATCGTGGACCGAGTGTTCATCACTTACACCGACTCTGTCACCTTCACCCTGGTGGAGACGTGGACCGAATCGCTCGATCTGACGGGTTGGGTCAGCGACACCGGCCGCGTTGTCACTACCACAAACACGCTGACCTGGGAGGTGAGTGAGGCCCCACCCAACACCTGGCATACCATCACCAAGACCCTCATCGTCCTGAACGGTAGCTGGGATACCGACACTATCACCGAGAGCTTGTGGGTGGAGAACGCCGACCCGCAGCCGTCCGACCAAGTGCTAGATTTCACCCATCTGTATTACGGCGTGGAGATGACGCCGCCC